>JBHBXR010000065.1:0-11710 GCA_041795785.1 Mesocricetibacter sp. | reverse complement strand
TTAGGTGTTAATAAAATATTAAATTTCCATATTTAATAGGGATATTGCCTATTGTTTATATGTAAGAAATCTTTCAATCGCCCGAATCACCGCATCGGGCTTTTCGGCGTGCACCCAATGCCCGCTGCCGTTGATGGTAAAAGAGGTTGCTTGAGGAAATTGCGCTAAAATGGTTTCGCCGTATTCAGGCAAAACATAATCGGAAAGTCCGCCGCGGATGAACAGCGTCGGTTTGTTGAAATAACCCGTTTGCCAATCCATTAAGGCAAGATAATTTTGATAAAGTGCGGTCAGATTAAAGCGAAAATTTTCAGCGCAAGCGGGATCAAAGGATTTCAACATAAACTGTTGTACCGCTTCTTCCGAAATGTATTGCGCCAATAAAGGCTTTGCCTGTTGGCGGGTTTGAACCGCGGCGTTTTTAACGGCAAACAATCCGTTGAAAACCTTGTCGTGTCCGTGATTACCGTAGTTGATCGGCGCGATATCAATGACGATGAGTTTTTCTACCGATTCGGGACGTAAAATCGCTGCTTTCATCGCGGTTTTACCACCCATGGAATGACCGATGAGGATAACCTTGTTCAGCCGTAAATAATCCAACAGATGCAACAAATCCTGCGCCATCAGCTCGTAATTCATTTCGTCGGTATGAAAGCTTTGTCCGTGATTGCGTAAATCGATGCGTAAAATCGGGTAGTTTTCACTAAACGCGCGGGCGATAATGCCGAGATTATTCATATCGCCGAACAAACCGTGGATAAATACCAGTGTCGGTTGTGTAGTCGCTTGTTCTAATTGATGAAATTGGTAATGGAGTAAATGTTGCCGATTGCTCATTTTTGCGTAGAGTATTTGTAAATAAATGGTTATAATGTGGGAAATTTCCTATTTAATCAAGTGATTTAGCCGATCGCGTTACGTATGAGTGAGGATAAGATGAAAATTATTGAAATAGATGAAGAGCTTTATCAATATATTGCCGGACAAACCCAATCTATCGGGGAAAGCGCCTCGGATATTTTGCGTCGTTTATTGAATTTATCGTCTTCCTCGCTCAGTAAAAATTTGGCGGATATTCCCGTAGCGCAAACGCAGACGGAAAAAGTCGCTGACGTAAAAAGTGCGGTGGAAAATTCCGTTGTTTTAGAAACGAAAGCGAAAACACAGGCGGAAAGCGTAGCGGACGTTGAAACTGCGCAACCGGTTAAAATCACGACTAAAAAACAACCGGAAGCCGCCATTCAACAAACGGTTAATAAAGTGCGTCAGTTGTTACAGTCGGAAAGTTTTCAGCAAGAAAGTAAAGCGGTCGTCCGTTTTTTAAATATTTTGACCGTGTTATACCGTTCCAATCCGGAAAGTTTTGCGCAGGCGACGGAGCAGGAAACATCGCAAGGGCGCACCAGAACTTATTTCGCTCGTGATGAGGCGACCTTATTGGCAGCGGGCAATCATACCAAACCGAAACAAATTCCCGACACGCCTTATTGGGTGATCACCAACACCAACAGTGCGCGTAAAATGTTGATGCTTGAACGCGCCATGCAGTTTATGCACTTGCCTGAAGAGTTAATCGACGACATCCGAACTTATTTCTCCGTCAACTGATGGTTACGAATCTTTGGCGGCAATACGCCGCATCCGAATCCTTAAAACATAAAGTCGCCTTGCGGGATCATTCGCAGGGCGACGTTTTTACTTGGTGCCGGTTAGCAGAGAAAATCGACGAAATCGCATTTCGGCTACAACAAGAGTCGCAAACCGGTTCCGGCATTGCGTTATACGGAAAAAACAGTCTGCAATTGTTGTGCCATTATTTAGCCGCATTACAACTGAATATGCGGGTGTTAGGCATTAATCCGGCGTTTACGACGGAGAAAGCGGAACAGCTTTGTCGATTAAACGACATTGATTTATGCGTTTCCTTTGTGCAAGACAAACCGATATATAAAAAACAGTCGCAAAACCGACCGCACTTTTTGTCGCAAGGATTGACGATGACCTTAACCTCAGGCTCAAGCGGTGCGCCGAAAGCGGTGGTACATAATATAGAGGCGCATTTAGCCAATGCGCGGGGCGTGTGCGATTTATTGCAGTTTACGACACAGGACGCTTGGTTGTTGTCTCTGCCTTTATATCACGTCTCAGGGCAAGGCATTGTATGGCGTTGGTTGTTACAAGGAGCGGAATTGCATTTACCGCATCAGGATTTTTATTCGTCGGTGATTCGGGCAAGCCATATTTCCCTTGTACCGACCCAATTGCAGCGTTTATTGGCGTATTTACGGCAGAACGACATCCGTGATTATCAAACCCGTCATATTTTGCTGGGAGGTGCGCAAATTCCGACGGAATTAACCCGTCGGCTTCAACCTTACCGTATTCAAAGTTATTGCGGTTACGGTATGACGGAAATGGCGTCCACAGTATTTGCTAAATGTAGTGATGAGAAATCCGGCGTCGGGCAGCCCTTACTCGGGCGTGAATATTGTTTGAGCGATGATGAAATTTGGCTACGCGGGGCAGGATTGGGATTAGGTTATTGGCATGACGGGCAGATCATCCCTTTTGTGAATGAACAAGGGTGGTTTCAAACGCGGGATAAAGGATATTGGCTCGATAACGAATTGGTGATTGCGGGGCGTTTGGACAATATGTTTATTTCCGGCGGTGAGAATATTCAGCCGGAGGAAATCGAACGTTTGATATGCGACAGCGGATGGGTCGAACAGGCTTTTGTCTTGCCCTGCGAGGATACGGAATTCGGTCAGCGACCGGTGGCAATGGTCAAATTTAAACAGGATTTTTCCCTTGATGCCGTGAATAAATTACAGAATTGGCTGTCAGATAAAATTGAAAAATTTAAACAGCCGATTCGCTATTTCCCTTTAGAGACGGAACAATGGCAGCAGGGGGCAATTAAAATTTCCCGCGCCTTATTACAAGCGGAATTAAATAAAATTTTAGGAATAAAATCAGTATGATGAACAGGTTATATAAAACGGTTTTACTTGGCGCAGGCTTATTGTTTGCCTTTTCAACAACCACTTTAGCGGCGGAATTGCCGACGGAAAAGGATATTCAGGCGCAGTTGGACGCCGCGAAAAACGATAAAAGCGGCGATCCGAAAAATACGGCGTTGATCAGTGATTTGGAAGGCACATTGACATTGCTGGCGGATATTAATAAACAAAAAGCCGCTAACGAGCAGTTGAAAACCCAAATCGCCAACGCAGCGGACGGCATTGTAACCAGCAAGGCTAATTTGGATAAATTGAAAGCGCAAAGTGCGGTCAAAAAAAACGATAATTTTACAAAGCTGTCATTGACGGATTTGCAAACCAAATTGGCGGCGGCACAACAAAAGATCCAACAAATTCAAACGGAATTAAGCGGATTAAGCGGTAATCTTGCCAGTCAAAAAACCGTTCCGGAACGCGCGCAGGCGGCACTAACCGCCAATCTGACGCGCGGTCAGCAGTTAAATAAATTATTGGCGGCATCGGATATTACCGCATCACTGAAGACGAAATATGAAACAGAACTGAATTTATTAGGCGCAAAAGACGAATATAATCAGATTTTACTGGGCGGCAATGAGGAATTGACGTCGCTTTATGCCAGTCAGGTTGAAGAAAAGAATTTCGAGCAACAGCTGTTGCAGGCAGAGTTGAGTGCGCTACAAACGGCAATCAACGAGAAAAATTTGCAGGAATCGCAAAATTTGGTTCAGCAGGTGACACAATCTCAGGAAAAAAGCAGTGCGGATACCAATCCTGTTATCAAACACGAGTTGGAACTGAATACGCAAATCAGTCAGGAATTGTTGCGTCAAACTACACAACTGAATAATTTATCGCAGGACAATCTGCGGATTAAAAACGTGTTGGATAATTTGCAGCAAACCCAGCAAAACATTAATGAGCAAATCAGCTCGTTACAAGGAACGCTGGTATTGTCGCGTATTATCAATAAACAGAAACAATCCTTACCGCAGGATCAACTGATTAAGGGGTTATCCAAACAAATTACCGACTTGCGGGTACGCCTGTTTGATTTAACCGAATTTAGAGATAACACTACGGATGCGGCGGAATATATTGCAGATCTGGAGAAAACGGAAAAAATCACGTTCACTGAAAAAGAACGGTCGCAATTGACGCAGATTTTGCAAGAGCGGCAGAAAGTGTTATCGGATTTGATTAAACAGCTGAACAGCCAGTTGACGCTTTCCATTAATATCGAATTGAACCAACAACAGGTACAGACCATTAGTGACAGTTTGCAGCAGAAACTGCAACAGCAGAGTTTCTGGGTGAAAAGCAATACGGCGATGGATCTCGAATGGTTTAAAAATTTGCCGCAAGGAATAGGGCTTCAAATGCGAGAAATTACTCGACAATTTGATTTTTCCAATTGGCGTGATAATGCTGTGATGGCGGGCTTGTTGACTCTCTTTTTGTTTGCGGTAACCGGTTTTATCTTGAAACAAAAAGAGAAAATCAAACAAAAACTGACCAATATTAACAATCAGATGAAAACATTGGGATCGGACAGTCAGTGGCATACGCCGGTGGCAATCTTTTGGACGGTTATTCTCTGTTTGCCAAGCACATTGATGTTTTTATCCGCCTTTATTTTAGTGACCTATATTTGTTTTCAGGATCCTACCGCAGTTTGGCCTTGGGGCTTAAAAATGGCGGGATATTGGCTGTATTTTGCCTTTATGTTGGCGTTATTACGTCCGAACGGAATCGCTTACCGTCATTTTAAAATGCCGCAACAAAGTGCGGAGAATTTCCGTCGTATTTTAAAACGTTCCGTATGGGTGGTGGCGTTATTGGTGAATACGTCAATTTTCACCAATTTGGAAATAGGCGTTGCTTATGATGTGATGGGTGAGATTTTAACCATTATCGTGTTGATTCTGACTTTATTTATTATCGGTCCGGAATTTCGACGGGCAATCGAATCCTATCAAAACAGCGAAAAACAAAATTTAGGTGCCGGCAGCTATTTATTAACCCTTGTGCGCGCAGTGTTATTTTTAGCGCCGTTAATATTGATCGTACTGATTGTTCTCGGTTATTACTACACTTCGTTAGTTTTAATCGAGCATTTGATTTCCTCTTATTTCGCCTTTACCACATGGTTATTGATCCGCAATTTGGTTTATCGCGGTTTTGAAGTGTCTTCCCGCCGTTTGGCGGCGCGCCGGTTGAAAGAAAAGCGCGAACAGGCATTGGCAAAAGCCAACAGTGACGAACCGCGCAATAATGAATTGGCAATAGACTTACCGCAAAGCGACAGTATGGCGATCAGCCAAGTGAAAGATCAGGTATTGCGAATTACGGACTTTATCCTTTGGGTAGGACTGTTCGCCCTGTTTTATTGGGTATGGTCGGATTTAATTACCGTTGCCTATTATTTGGACGGCGTAACGTTGTGGCAACAATCGGTAACCACGGATAAAGGCGTTGTTATTGAAGCAGTTACTTTGCTAAGCGTATTAATCGCTTTACTTATCGTCATTGTAACCTATGTTTTAATCCGTAATATCGGCGGTTTGCTAGAAGTAATGGTCTTTTCTCATGTAAAATTATCGCAAGGCACGCCTTATACCGTTACAACCTTGCTGACCTATTTGATTATTGCGGTAGGAGGTGCCTTTGCCTTTGGAACTTTGGGAATGTCGTGGTCGAAATTACAATGGCTGTTTGCCGCGCTTTCCGTTGGTCTCGGTTTCGGTATGCAGGAAATTTTTGCTAACTTTGTTTCCGGTATCATTATTTTGTTTGAACGTCCGGTGCGGATTGGTGATACCATTACTATCGGCAATTACAGCGGTACCGTATCTAAAATCCGTATCCGTGCTACCACGCTGATTGATCCGGACAAAAAAGAAGTGATCGTACCGAACAAAGCTTTTGTAACGGAACGTTTGGTCAACTGGGCGTTGACGGATGCGATAACCCGTTTGGTGATTAATATCGGCGTGGCTTACGGTTCCGATTTGGAACTGGTGCGCAAACTGCTGTTACAGGCGGCGGAAGAAAATAGCAAAGTATTGAAAGAGCCGGCGCCGGTGGCTTATTTCCTCAGTTTCGGTGCCAGCACCTTAGATCACGAACTGCGGGTTTATGTAGGGCAAGTGGCGGATCGTACGCAAACCATCGACGCGCTTAACCGTCGCATTGACGAACTGTTTAAGCAGAATAATATTGATATTGCGTTTAACCAATTAGACGTATTTATTAAAAATCAGGCAACTAACGAAGAAATTAAACTGGGCAGTGACAAACTGGCTTTACAGCATTAAAAAGGAATAACAATGGCAGGAAACAGTATCGGACAATTATTTCGCGTCACCACTTTCGGTGAATCGCACGGCATTGCTTTAGGTTGCATCGTTGACGGCGTACCGCCGGGAATGGCGTTGTCGGAAGCGGACATTCAGCCGGATCTGGATCGTCGCAAACCGGGAACCTCGCGTTATACCACACCGCGTCGTGAAGACGACGAAGTACAGATTTTATCCGGTGTGTTTGAAGGCAAAACCACCGGTACCAGTATCGGAATGTTAATTAAAAACGGCGATCAACGTTCGCAGGATTACGGCGATATTATGTACAAATTCCGTCCGGGTCATGCGGATTATACTTATCAGCAGAAATACGGTATCCGCGATTATCGCGGCGGCGGACGTTCTTCCGCCCGTGAAACCGCCATGCGCGTTGCCGCCGGCGCCATTGCCAAAAAGTATTTGCGTGAGCAATTCGGTATTGAAGTCAGAGGATTTTTATCGCAGATTGGCGAAGTCAAAATTGCGCCACAAACGGTGGGCGAAATTGATTGGGAACAAGTAAACGGCAATCCGTTTTTTTGCCCTGATCAAAGTGCGGTGGAAAAATTTGACGAATTGATCCGTGAACTGAAAAAACAGGGCGATTCCGTCGGCGCTAAACTGACCGTGATTGCAGAAAACGTTCCCGTCGGTTTGGGTGAACCGGTTTTTGACCGTTTGGATGCGGATTTGGCGCACGCTTTGATGAGTATCAACGCCGTGAAAGGGGTGGAAATCGGCGACGGTTTCGCCGTGGTGGAACAGCGCGGCAGCCAACACCGTGACGAAATGGCGCCGGCAGGTTTTCTGTCCAATCACGCGGGCGGTATTTTGGGCGGTATCAGTTCGGGACAACCGATTATCGCCACAATCGCATTAAAACCGACTTCCAGTATCACCGTTCCGGGGCGCTCGGTAGATATAAATAATGAAGCGGTAGAAGTGGTGACCAAAGGTCGTCACGACCCTTGCGTCGGTATTCGCGCCGTACCGATTGCCGAGGCGATGACGGCAATCGTGTTGCTCGATCATTTGTTAAGACATAAAGCGCAGTGCGGACTGAAATAAAACTCGCAAAAAACCGACCGCACTTTTAAGGGATAATCTCGGTTATTCGCAGCAATAAACTAAAACGAGTAGATGTATGAAAGGAATATATAAAACAGGCGTGTTTTTGACCGCACTTTTTATTTCAACTGCAATGGCGGCGCCGCAAGACTGGCAGAAAATCAAACGTCCGATTACGGGCGATCCGACACCGATCGGCAGTTATTCTAACGGCTGTATTATCGGGGCGCAGGCGTTGCCGTCCAAGGGGGACGGTTATCAGGTGATTCGGTTGAATCGTAACCGTTATTACGGGCATCCCGATATGATTAGCTATTTGCAACGATTGGGTAAAAAAGTGAAAGCGGCGGGAATGCCGACTATGCTTATCGGCGATATTGCCATGCCGGGCGGCGGGCGTTTTTTGACCGGTCATGCCAGCCACCAAATGGGGCTGGATGCGGATATTTGGTTAAGAATGGGGACGATGTCCGACAAAGACGCATTAAATTCCGACGGTAAAGGATTGTTAGTGGTAAACCGCAGTCTTCAACGGGTCGATGACAAACTGTGGAACGACAATCACGCCAATTTAATCCGTTTGGCGGCGCAAGACAACCAAGTGAGCCGAATTTTCGTTAATCCGGCGATTAAGCTGAAACTCTGTCAAACCGCACAAGGGGATCGCAGTTGGCTGCAGAAGATCCGACCTTGGTTCGGACACGATTCCCATTTCCATGTTCGTTTAACCTGTCCGCCGGGCGCCGCTTATTGTGAGAACCAAGCGCCTGTACCGGCGGGAGAGGGCTGTGACGCCGAATTATATTCGTGGTTTGAGCCTAAAAAGCCGTCTTCCGAACCGGCGAAACCGAAAGTAGTACCGCCCGAACCGTTTTTATGTCAGCAAGTGCTGAACGCACCGAACCGTAGCGAATGGCTGGAATAAGGAAGTACGATGGAAATCGGATTTGAGATTGTTATAGCGTTATTTTTCGTCGCTTTCGTCGCCGGTTTTATTGATGCTATTGCCGGCGGCGGCGGGTTGATTACTATTCCCGCTTTATTAATGACCGGTATGCCGCCCGCATTGGCATTGGGAACCAATAAATTACAGGCGTGCGGTGGTTCTTTTTCCGCCAGTTTGTATTTTATCCGTAAAAGAGCGGTCAATTTAACGGAAGTTTGGTTATTGTTGCTGCTAACTTTTATCGGCGCGGTGTTGGGTACGATTTTAATCCAAATGATCGACAGCAGCTTAATCAAAAAAGCGATTCCTTTTTTAGTGTTAGCCGTCGGTCTCTATTTTTTATTTACCCCGCAACTGGGTGAAAAAGACAGTAAACAGCGTTTTTCTTACGCCTTATTTGCTGTCACGGCGGGGTTCGCCATTGGTTTTTATGACGGTTTCTTCGGACCGGGAACAGGCTCATTATTTTGTTTGGCTTGTGTCACTTTATTGGGATTTAATTTAGCTAAAGCGACGGCGCACGCTAAAGTATTGAATTTTACCTCGAATATTGCTTCGCTGATTTTTTTCTTAATCGGCGGACAGATTTTATGGACGGTGGGTTTGGTGATGATGGGCGGGCAGTTTATCGGCGCCAGTTTAGGTGCCAAAATGGTATTAACCAAAGGCAAAGCCCTGATACGCCCGATGGTGGTTGTGATGTCTTTCATTATGACGGTTAAAATGGCATACGATCAGGGATGGTTCGGTTAATGACGGAACAACAGAATTTACGCCTCACCGCCCGTACGGGTTATGAACCGCATTTTTCTTGGTCATATTTATTACCTAAATATTGGGGCGTTTGGTTGGGCATTTTCGGGTTGCTGATTTTAGCCTTTATTCCTTATCGTTGGCGAGATAAATTTGCCGCAAAAATCGGCGTGATCATCGGTCGAAAGGCACGAAAACAGCGGCATAAAGCCAAGGTAAATTTGCAATATTGTTTCCCGCAATGGACTGAACAACAACGCGAACAAGTGATCGATAAAATGTTTGTTACGGTGACGCAAGTCATGCTCGGTATCGGTGAAATCGCCGTTCGTTCCAAACAACATTTGCAACAACGCAGTGAATTTATCGGTTTGGATTATATTAAGCAGGCGAAAGCGGCGGGGCGGAATATTATTTTGATGGTGCCGCACGGGTGGGCGATTGATGCCTCGGGGATTATTTTACATACGCACGGTATGCCGATGACGTCCATGTATAATCCGCACCGTAATCCGTTAGTGGATTGGTTGTGGACAGTCACCCGCCAGCGTTTCGGCGGTAAAATGCACGCCCGCCAAAACGGTATCAAACCTTTTCTGAATACGGTAAAAAAAGGCGAAATCGGTTATTATCTGCCTGATGAAGATTACGGTTCCGAACTGAGTGTTTATGCGGATTTTTTCGCCACTTATAAAGCGACGTTGCCGGGGTTGAACAAAATGGCGAAGTTGGCGAAAGCGGTGGTTATTCCGATGTTTCCGCGGTATAACGCACAAAGCGGAAAATATGAAATGGAAATTCATCCGCCGATGGAATTAAGCGATGATCCGTTGCAATCGGCACGTGCGATGAACGCAGAAATCGAGCGTTTCGTCACGCCGACACCGGAGCAATATGTATGGATTCTGCGCTTATTAAGAACCCGTCAAGACGGGCGTGATATTTATCAACAATAATCAAGAACTGTGCTAATATTCGTGCGGTTTTATGTGTAACAAAACGGTCGAAAATCCGACCGCACTTTTTTAGGGAATAAAATGAACGAACAACTGAACCTGATTAAATCTTCCATCAAATCCATCCCGAATCATCCGAAAGAAGGTATTATTTTTCGAGATATTACCAGCCTGACGGAAGTGCCCGAGGCTTTCGGCGCGGTAATTAAATTGATTGCCGACAAATATAAAGATCAAGGCATTACTAAAATTGTCGGCACCGAGTCGCGCGGATTTATTTTTGGTGCGCCGGTTGCGGTTGCGTTGAATCTGCCGTTTATTTTGGTCAGAAAACCGGGTAAATTGCCGCGCGCAACAATTTCGCAATCCTATCAATTGGAATACGGCGAAGACACGTTGGAAATTCATGCCGATGCAATTCGACAAGGCGATAACGTATTGGTGATTGACGATTTATTGGCAACCGGCGGCACCGTAGAAGCTACGGTGAAATTAGTCCAACGCTTGGGAGGTACGGTGAAAAATGCGGCATTCGTTATCAGTCTGCCGGATTTGGGCGGTGAAGAACGCCTGCGCGGTTTAGGTGTCGAGCCCTTTACCTTAGTGGATTTTGCCGGTCATTAATTCAACGCATTGATAAAAGGATAAGTCGTGAGTTACCAAGTTTTAGCCAGAAAATGGCGACCGAAAACCTTCGCCGAAGTGGTCGGTCAGGAACATATCCTGACTGCGTTGGCTAACGGTTTGAGAGAAAACCGTCTGCATCACGCTTATCTTTTTTCCGGTACGCGCGGCGTGGGGAAAACCTCCATCGCCCGTTTATTTGCTAAAGGGCTAAACTGTGTACAAGGCGTAACCGCCGAACCTTGCGGACAGTGCGAACATTGTCGCGCCATTGAAGAAGGGCGGTTTATTGATTTAATTGAAATTGATGCGGCATCGCGTACTAAGGTGGAAGATACGCGCGAATTGTTGGATAACGTGCAATACAAACCGGTACAGGGGCGTTACAAAGTCTATTTAATTGACGAAGTGCATATGTTGTCCCGCCATTCTTTCAATGCGTTATTGAAAACCTTGGAAGAACCGCCGGAATATGTGAAATTTTTACTGGCGACTACCGATCCGCAAAAACTGCCGATCACGATTTTATCGCGTTGTATGCAGTTTCATTTAAAAGCATTGGAACAAAACCAAATCAGCCGACATTTAGCCCATATTCTGGATGCGGAAAAAATTCCTTACGAATCGACCGCATTGGATAAGCTCGCCAAAGCAGCGCAAGGAAGTATCCGTGACAGTTTGAGTCTGACCGATCAAGCGATTGCTTTATCAAATGCCGATATTACATTGGATGTGGTCAGTAATATGCTTGGCTTACTGGATGATAATCAGCCCATTGAGATCGTCTATGCGTTACAGCAGGGCAATGGTGAAGCCTTAATGAAAGCGGTGCAATCGGTGGCGGAAAAAGGCGCCGATTGGGACGAATTGTTGGTGGAAGTAGGGGAGACTTTGCACCAAATCGCAATGCAACAATTGTTGCCGAATAATATTAACGAAGAAAGCCGTATCGGTTTTCTCGCCAAACATACCTCCCCCGAAGACGTGCAGTTTTTCTATCAAATTGTGACTTCAGGT
>JBHBXR010000064.1:0-5964 GCA_041795785.1 Mesocricetibacter sp. | reverse complement strand
TCGGACCGATATCGAAAGAAAAATAAGCCACCACAAAAACCAAAATCATTGTGAAAATGGCATAGAAGTTCATCGCACTCATTGCCATAAACGCCCCGATCGGCGAATAGCCGGTTATGGCGTGTTCAGTTAATAAACCGGCAATTAAAGTGATAATGTAGGCTCCCCAACTGGAAATCGGCATCATCACACACATCGGAGCTGCCGTAGAATCCAAAATATAAGCCAACTTAGCCCGTGACACTTTAAATTTATCCGTCACCGGACGGGCAATCGCGCCCACCGCCAAGCTGTGGAAATAGTCATCGATAAACGTGACGAACACCAAACAGGCCGCCATTAATTTAGCGCCGCGACGTCCTTTAATACGTTTCTGCGCCCAGTCGGCAAACGCCTGATTACTACCGGACACGGTCAAAAGTGCGGTCAAAATTCCAAGCAATAATAAAAACAGTATAATGTTGACGTTATTACTGTTAAAGCTGAATTCACCTTTATCATCAAAGCTATAAATCAAAGATGTGACGCGATCTTTCAAATAGCCCAAAGCATCAATAACATTGGCATCCGCCAACATTAGTGCGCCCACAATAATTCCCGCACTTAGCGATAATAATACCTTACGGGTAATAATCGCTAAACCTAACGCCAACAAAGGTGGCAAAATTGACCAAATTGAAGAAGAAAAATCGACAAGTTGCATTGTTCTACCTAATAAAAAATAAGAAGAACTACTGAATTAAAATAATCGGTAAGATTAAATAAAAAGAAAGGCAGGCAAAAACAGACCAAACCTAACCAGTAGCGCTCCATAGCGGTTAATAAAAAACTATGGCAGTGACGTCCCTTTCGGCAACGCCCCCAACCAATTAAAATGACTTCTAATTGATTTCGGCAACTATTCCTTTCATTTTTCCTCAACGCTATCCGCTCAGAAAAATTACTTATAATAGTCGCACCTCTACATACGTAGGAGCCCTAAGATTACCGCAAGACAACACAAATTCCAATAGGAAAACAATACAAAAAGCAAAATTTTGCTAAAAACCGGCTCTAACTAAGCAATTATGTGCGATAATGTCGTTATTTCCGTGTAAATGGGATTTACCTTAAATAATATTTGCTATATTATTAAAGCCTGCTTACACACATATATATTAGTATTACTACAATCTATTTCACATTGAAAAAGAGGTTCATAATGAGCGATTTGCTAAAAACTTTAAATAATATTCGTAGCTTGCGTAACTTAGCGCGTGACTTGACTTTAGAACAATTAGAAAACATTAATCAAAAGTTACAACTGGTTATTTCTGAAAAGCGTGAAGAAGCGGAATTACTTGAACGCCAAGCGGAAGAGCGTAAAGCACGTATTGAAAAATATAAAACTTTATTAATACAGGATGAAATTACAGCCGAAGAATTAGCTGAAATTTTAGGCGAAAAAACTTTTGTGAAGAAAAAAAGAGAAATCCGCCCGGCAAAATATCAATACACCGATGAAAACGGTCAGGTAAAAACTTGGACCGGTCAGGGCAGAACGCCAAAAGCTATTCAAGTGGCATTAGATGCGGGCAAATCTTTAGAATCGTTTGCTATTTAAGCTTAAAATCATTTACTTGTCGATAAAACCCATTTTTATGGGTTTTATTTTATTTAACCTTTTAATAACAAACTATGATCGAAAATAAAATTCTATTAACAGATTGTCCCGATGATAAAGGCTTGATCGCAAAAATTACCAATATTTGTTATAAACATCAGCTTAATATCGTTCATAACAATGAATTTGTTGATTTTGATACCAAACATTTTTTTATGCGTACTGAATTACAAGGTATTTTTAATGAAGAAATGTTATTGGCGGATTTAAAATTCAGTTTGCCGAACGGAACAAATTGCCGCTTATTGAGTGCACAAAAAAAACGGATCGTTATTTTAGTTACTAAAGAAGCCCATTGTATCGGTGATATTTTAATGAAAACCTATTACGGCGGGCTGGATGTAGAAATTGCGGCGGTAATCGGTAATCACGACACATTAAAAACATTAGTCGAACGTTTTGATATTCCGTTCCATTGTATCAGCCATGAAAACCTTACCCGTGTCGAGCATGATAAATTACTGGCGGAAAAAATCGACGAATATGCGCCCGATTATATTGTTTTGGCAAAATATATGCGTGTGTTAAATCCGGAGTTTGTTTCGCGTTATCCAAACCGCGTCATTAATATCCATCATTCGTTTTTACCCGCCTTTATCGGTGCCAAACCTTATCAACAGGCTTATCAACGCGGCGTAAAAATTATCGGCGCTACTGCGCATTTCATCAATAACGAATTGGATCAAGGTCCGATTATCATGCAAAATGTGATCAACGTGGATCATACTTATAGCGCCGAAGCGATGATGAAAGCGGGACGTGACGTAGAAAAAACCGTCTTAAGCCGAGCATTGGATTTGGCATTGCATGATCGTATTTTTGTCTTCCAAAATAAAACAATCGTGTTATAACCAAAACACTGTAACAAGAAAGGTGCGGATCAATCCGCACCTTTTTCATGTTAAATCCGCTACACTTTCAACGCTTCTTCTACTAATTCCCGTTGTTGCTCGTTATGCAGCGACATATAACCGACCGCCGGGGACGCGGAAGCCGGACGACCGACATAACGCAATTTGGCATTTTCAGGCAAATCCGCACGGAAGTTGTGTTGACTGCAATACCATGCGCCTTGGTTAAGCGGTTCTTCCTGACACCAAACAAAATCCGTTACATGGGAAAACTCGCTTAAAATCGACCGCACTTCTTCATGCGGATAAGGATACAGCTGCTCAATACGAATAATCGCGACATCCGTTTGATTGTTTTTACGACGTTGTTCCAATAAGTCGTAATACACTTTGCCCGAACACATCACAACACGACGCACTTGTTTCGGCTCTAAGGCATCGATTTCACCAATTACGTTTTGGAATTTGCCGTTTACCAATTCATTGATTTCCGATACCGCTAACGGGTGGCGCAGTAAAGATTTCGGCGAAATAACAATCAACGGACGGCGCACCGTACGTAACATTTGGCGTCGTAATAGGTGATAAATCTGCGCCGGTGTGGACGGTACGCAAACTTGCATATTTTGCTGCGCACAAAGTTGTAAATAGCGTTCCAAACGGGCGGATGAGTGTTCGGGTCCCTGTCCTTCATAACCATGCGGCAACAATAGTACCAAACCGCACATTCTGCCCCATTTTTGTTCGCCGGAACTGATAAATTGGTCGATCACCACTTGCGCGCCGTTAGCGAAATCGCCGAATTGCGCTTCCCAAATAGTCAGTGTTTTCGGTGCCGCCGTGGCATAACCGTATTCAAACGCCAACACCGCTTCTTCCGACAACACCGAATCCCATACTTCAAAACGGCCTTGGTGTTTATGCAGATTCGCTAACGGCATATAACCCTTACGCTCATTCATATTATGCAGAACGGCATGGCGGTGGAAGAACGTACCGCGTCCGGAGTCTTCACCGGAAATTCTGACATGATAACCGTCATCCAATAAAGTGGCGTACGCCATAGTTTCCGCCATTCCCCAATCCAATAATTTCTCACCTTGCGCCATCAGTTTACGATCTTCGTAAATTTTTTCCACGCGCGGATGAATCGGGTGATTTGCCGGATATTCGCATACTTTATTGGACAAATCTTTAAAACGCTGCGGGTCAAAACGGCTTTCATATTCCGTCCATTCCTGACTTAAATACTGACGCCAGTCAATGGCGGACATATCCATTTCGCGCCATTCCGGCACAACGCAATCACCGCGATCCAACGCGTCACGATAATCGTTTACCAATTCCGTCGCATCCGCCTCACTGATTATTCCTTCGGCAACCAAACGATCTTCATATACTTTACGCGGCACCGGATGCTGTCTAATCAATTTATACATCACCGGCTGGGTTGCCATCGGTTCGTCCGCCTCATTATGACCGTGACGACGATAGGAAACCAAATCGATAAAAATATCGCGTTTAAATAAGGTGCGGAATTCCACCGCCATTCTTGCCGCATAAGCTACGGCTTCCGGATCGTCACCGTTAACGTGAATCACCGGCGCTTCAATCATTTTGGCTATATCCGTACAATATTCCGTCGAACGGGTATCTTTGGTATTGGACGTGGTAAAACCGATTTGGTTGTTGATCACCACGCGGATAGTTCCGCCTACGCTATAACCGCGGGTACTGGACATATTTAAGGTTTCTTGCACGACGCCTTGACCCGCCACCGCAGAGTCACCATGCACCGTAATCGGCAATACCTGCGTGAAATCATCATCACCGATACGTTTCTGTCTGGCGCGTACGGAACCGATAACTACCGGACTAACGATTTCCAAATGAGACGGGTTAAAAGCTAAGGCTAAATGCACCAAGCCGCTGTCCGTCATAAAATCCGACGAAAAGCCTTGATGGTACTTCACGTCACCCGTACCGTTGCCGTGATGTTTACCGGCAAATTCGTCAAACAATTCCGCCGGTTTTTTACCCAACACATTCACCAACATATTTAAACGACCGCGGTGCGCCATACCCATCACGATTTCTTTCACCCCGTTTTTACCGCTGTGACGAATAATTTCTTTCATTAACGGGATAAACGCATCGCTTCCCTCTAAAGAAAAACGCTTGGCTCCCGGAAATTTCGCGCCTAAATAACGTTCCAAACCGTCCGCTGCGGTCAATTCTTTTAAAAACGTTATTTTTTCCTGTGCATTAAACAACGGTTTATTCAACAGATTTTCCATCTTACGTTGCAGCCAAGTACGCGCATCCAAATCGTTAACATGCATAAACTCAAGCCCGATGGTACCGCAATAAGTGCCTTTCAGGGCGGCATTTAAATCACGCAAACTGATTTTATCTTTATGATAAACATAACCGCCGATATCAAATTCTTCGTCCAAATCGTCATCGGTAAAACCGTAAAATTTATAATTAAGGGTCGGCGATTCCATTCGTTCCCACAAATGCAACGGATCTAAATCCGCATCCAAATGCCCGCGGTTACGATGACCGTTTACCCATTGCAGCACTTTGACCAAACGCTCGCTGACTTTAGGATCAATCACACCGATACCGTTTTGCGAATTATCTCTGGCAAGGCGTTTGAAATAATCACGCACTTGCGAATGCGGTTGCTCAAGTGCGGTGGATTTTGGCAGAGAATTAAAAACCGTTTGCCAACTTTCATCGACCGAATCAGGGTCACGGAGATAATCCTCGTAAAGATCTTCAATATAAGACTGGTTGGTGCCGCCTAATGCGCTTTGCGCCAGCCATTCGCTGATAGGAGTATTTTGTTGCATAAAGACCACCTGCTGACAGAGTTGAGTTCATTAACCGAACGGGAAGAAATCCCATTATACAAAGATTTATGAATAAAACGCGATTTTGTTGATTATGCCTAAAAAAATCATTTTATGCTTTACCTTTATAACAAAAACATAACATTTCTTTCATTTTTTTGACCTGGCTCTCATTTTTAAAAAATAACAATTTATTTACAATTTTTTTAAAGACAATTCGAACCAAATAAGGTATAAGATTATGACAATAAAACCCAATAAATATGCAATCAACAACATTATCAATATCACAGAAGGAAACAACTATGTCTGAATTAACTGCTAAGCTGACTATTAGTGACGGACGCGAATTTGAGCTGCCTGTACATCAAGGCTCTCTCGGCTATGATGCCGTTGATGTACAACCGCTTGTCAAAAACCATCTTTTCACTTTCGATCCCGGATTTATGTCAACCGCTTCCTGCAAATCGGATATTACTTATATTGACGGTGACGAAGGCGTTTTATTACATCGCGGCTATGCTATCGACGAATTGGCAAAACACGCCGATTATCTTGAAGTTTCTTATCTTCTGCTTTTCGGCGAACGCCC
>JBHBXR010000063.1:0-3142 GCA_041795785.1 Mesocricetibacter sp. | reverse complement strand
CATTTTTTTAACGCTAGTGCTAAATTCAGCGCGTTATTTACCGACAGCCGCAGCTTCTTTTTTAAATCAAATTAATAAAGACAGTTTACGCAAAAACTTGTTGCCATTAGCTGAAGGTTCTGCCGAAGCACAATCACAACCGGTAGATAATGTGGCGCCTGTGGCCGCGAGTCAAGATCAATCGGCGCTAAGTCGCTTTGCGGAAAATCTGACTGCAAAAGCTTTAGAAGGCAAGATTGATCCCGTATTGGCTCGTGATGAAGAAATTGACTTGATGATTGATATTCTTTCCCGTCGCCGAAAAAATAACCCGATTGTGGTCGGTGATGCGGGCGTAGGGAAAAGTGCATTGATTGAAGGCTTGGCGTTGCGTATTGCCAATAAACAGGTCCCGCCGCATTTGCATAATGTAGAATTATGGAACTTAGATTTAGGTGCGCTGCAATCCGGTGCGTCGGTGAAAGGTGAATTTGAGAAACGCTTGAAATCGGTCATTGATTTTGTGAAAAATAGCCAAACATCGATTATTTTATTTATTGATGAAGCTCACACCTTAATCGGTTCCGGCAGTGAATCCGGCGATGCGGCGAATTTGTTAAAACCCGCGCTGGCTCGTGGGGAATTACGCACCATTGCGGCAACAACTTGGACAGAATATAAAAAATATTTTGAAAAAGATCCCGCACTTTCCCGCCGCTTCCAATTAGTCAAAGTAGATGAACCTTCAATTGAAGAAACCATTGTGATTTTGCGTGGGTTAAAACCGTTATATGAAAAATCTCATGGTGTTTATATCACGGGTGAAGCATTGGAATCGGTAACGAAACTGTCCGCTCGTTATATTGCGGCGAAAAAATTGCCCGATAAAGCCATTGATATTTTAGATACCGCTTGCGCTCGCGTATCAACCGCGAAAGATACGCCGCCGAAACGTTTAAATTATCTGGATAATAAAATTCATGAAATCAACGTGGCATTAGCTGAGTTAGAACGCGATTATCAATTAGGTGAGCCCGTTGATATTCAAATAAAAACTCAACTTCAACAGCAATTAGATGATTTAGAACGACAAAAACAAGCGCTCACGGCAAAATTTGAATCGCAAAAAGCGTTAGTGGATACGATTTTAAATTTGCGCGAACAAATTTCACAAGAAGAGCTGGAAGAAAATCAACGCAATACGTTGATAGCCGAGTTACAAGCGAAAAAAACGGAATTTGATGTCATTAAAAATGAAGATTACTTAGTCCATGCGGAAGTGGGCGGCAAACAAATCGCAGCGGTAATTGCCGATCTGACGGGGATTCCGGTAAATACCATGACGGGTGACGAACTAGGTAAATTAACCGAATTACCGCTATTATTAAATGACAATATCAAAGGCCAAGAGCAGGCGATTGAACAAATTCATAAGAGCTTGTTAACCGCAATGGCGGATTTGCGCCGTGCAGGTACGCCGCTGGGGGCGTTATTGTTAGTCGGCCCAAGCGGTGTGGGTAAAACGGAAACAGCTCTGCAAATTGCGGATTATATTTTCGGCGGTCGCCAATTCTTAACCACGATTAACATGTCCGAATACCAAGAAAAACATACAGTATCGCGTCTGATCGGTTCCCCACCGGGCTACGTGGGTTATGGGGAAGGCGGTTTATTGACGGAAGCCATTCGTCAAAAACCGTATTCGATTGTGCTATTAGACGAAGTGGAAAAAGCGCATCCGGATGTGTTAAATCTGTTCTATCAAGCCTTTGATAAAGGGGAACTGGCAGATGGCGAAGGTCGTCAAATTGACTGTAAAAACATTCTCTTTATGTTGACGTCGAATTGCGGTTTTGATTCGGCCAATGAACGTTTTGAAGTGAAATCCGACGAACAATTACGTCAATCACTGCTTTCTTTCTTTAAACCGGCGTTATTGGCTCGTATGCAAATCGTGCAATATAACTATTTATCGAAAGAAGTGATGCAACGTATCGTAAAAGCGAAATTGGGCAAATTGGAAAAACTCATCGCACAACGCTACAAAGCGAAATTAATTATCTCTCCGTCCGTATTTGAACATGTTGAACGACAATGCGAAGCCGATGCCAACGGCGCAAGATTGTTGGATGCGATTTTAGAAGGACAACTGCTGCCGCCATTGTCGCTCGCATTGCTGCAATTTATGGCGGATGGAAAAGATATTCATCAGGTTTCAGTGAAATATGAAAATGACGATTACCAGGTAAGTATTGAATAAGAGTAATTATATTTGTCGCTAGAATCGACGTTTCATACTTTAAATTGTGGAGCCTGAAAATCTTAAACAAATGCTCCACTCTGCTCGCCTATCTATTATTTTTCGATCTGCACTCCAAAAGTCGGACGGAATAACCGACTGAGTAAGGTGCGGATTTTTATGGCTAAATATTAATCGCTTGAATTTAAGAAAAGTGATTTTAAATCAGCCGACGGCCATTCGGGAAATCGCCCGAAATATCCGATTCTATCGGATATGTTCTGGTTGAAGCCAACAGAAATTAAAAAGACTGACTCCGATAGATTCTCGAAATCAGTCCTGATGTGTATCGTCTGAGGCTTTGCGGGCGGCTCAAAAAACGTTTAAAATTTTGACCGCACTTTACGCTTATTTCGTTAATAAATCCAAAGCTTCCTGATATTTCGCCACGGTTTTTTCAATCACCTCCGACGGCACTTTCGGCGCAGGCGGTTGTTTGTTCCAGCCGCTTTGTTCCAACCAATCGCGTACAAATTGCTTGTCAAAAGACGGCGGATTAGTGCCTTCTCTGTAAGTCTCCACCGACCAAAAACGGCTGGAATCCGGCGTCAGCACTTCGTCCATTAAGGTTAAGGTGCCGTTTTCATCCAAACCGAATTCAAATTTGGTGTCGCAAATAATAATGCCTTTGGTTAAGGCGTACGCCGCCGCTTCTTTGTAAAGAGCAATGGCGGCATCGCGCACCTGCGCCGCCAATTCTTTGCCGATTTGACGTTCGCATTCCGCATAACTGATATTAATATCGTGATCGCCCACCTCTTCTTTGCTGGACGGAGTGAAAATCGGCTCCGGCAATTTGCTGGCTTCCACCAGACCTTTCGGTAATGTCAACCCGCAAATGGTGCCGGTTTGACGATAATCTTT
>JBHBXR010000062.1:0-5918 GCA_041795785.1 Mesocricetibacter sp. | reverse complement strand
GCACATCAAGAACATATTCGAACGTATTATTCCGATACGCGTAACATACATTTTCAATTACCGAATTTAACTCAAAAATTGTCCGCTGACGTTTGCGTCATTGGCGGAGGACTTTTCGGATTATCCGCCGCATTAGAGCTTGCCGAAAAAGGCAAACGGGTGATTGTCCTTGAAGGCGCTCGGATTGGTTTCGGGGCATCGGGGCGTAACGGCGGACAGGCAATTAACGGCTTTGAAGAAGGTATTGATGAATATATTAAACAAATCGGTATTGAAAAAACCCGTCAGTTGTGGGAGATGTCGTTAGAAGCCATCGCGATTATCGAGCAGCGGATCAACAAATACGGTATTCAATGCGATTGGAAAAAAGGTTACGCCACATTGGCGTTAAACGAGCGCCGTTTGAATGACTTGGTATCGATTGAAAAAGCCAGCCGCGACGTGTTCGGCTATCAGCACATGCAGCTGTGGGATAAAGCGAAAGTTGAACGGCACGTCGGCAGTAAAATTTACTGTGGCGGTTTATATGACAGCCAATCCGGGCATCTGCATCCGCTCAACTATTGCTTGGGGTTGGCACAAGCCTGCTTGCAAGCCGGCGTTTCCGTTTATGAACATACTCCGGCGTTGGATTTGCAGACAAACGGTAAGACGGCGAAGATTACCACACCGGAAGGCGGAGTGACCGCACAGTACGTTGTATTGGCGACCAATGCGTATATTGATGCCAAATCCAATAAAAAAATCAGTTTTAAGATAGCCCGTAAAATTTTACCGATAGAAAGTTTTATGATTGCCACGGAACGTTTGGAACAACATGTTGCGGACAGTATTATCAATAACGGCATGTCGGTTTGCGATAACAATATTTTTCTCGATTATTACCGTTTAAGCGCCGATAACCGTTTGTTGTTCGGCAGTGATTCCAGCAGCAACGTCGATATGGTCGAAAAGATGCGCCGCAATATGCTGGAAGTCTTTCCGCAGTTGGAAGGCGTTAAGATTGAGTACGGTTGGGGCGGGCCGGTTGATATGACCGTTAATTCTACCCCGCATTTCGGACGGGTCAGATCCAATATCTATTTTGCCCATGGTTTTTCCGGACACGGTGTCGCCTTAACGGGGCTGGCGGGAAGAATCATTGCCGAGGCGATTGAAGGGAACGGTGAACGTCTTGCCGTTTTTGAAGCGTTAAAAGTACCGAGTATTTTAGGGGGGAAATTCGTCAAACAAATGGCGCTTAAGATCGGGATGAACTATTATCGGTATTTGGATAAATACAAGTAAGCCGAATATACAAGCGGTACGATTTTGCAAATTATTTGTAGAATCGTACCGCTTGTTTTTTTATTGTTGATGCAACATCATGAAGCCGATGCGCTGTCTGCCGGCAATCCGCCGTTTTAATTTATGGATGTGTAAAATGCGGCGCGCTTTGTTACTGCATAACCGTTTGGTTTTTTGTTTTAATTTACGTCTTCTAAACATAAAGAATCCTTATTTTTCTGATTGAACCGTCGGTTTAGTACCGTTCGGTATCATTGTTTCATTTTGCTGTGCTTTTTCCGTTTGTTGCGCTTCTTGCTCTTTGACCCGTTGATGGTTCATGATGCTGTTGTAATAACGGCGGATGTTTTCCACATAGCTAAACGCTTCAAAGCCGCGTGCGTAACCGTATTTCAGGTTTTTATAATAACGTTTTTCAGCAAGCAGCGGTAAATTCTTTTTCACGTCCAGCCAGTTGTCCGGGTCGCCACCCAGTTGTCTGGTCAAGCGACGAACATCCAATACATGCCCCAAGCCCATGTTATATGCGGCCAGCCCGAACCAAATGCGATCTTCTTGAGGGATGGTTTGCGGTAATTGGCTGACCAATAATCGCAAATACTCCGCCCCACCTTTAATGCTTTGTTCCGGATCGGTTCGGTCGCTGATATTCATACGCTCCGCCGTATCCCGCGTCAGCATCATCATACCCCGTACGCCGGTCGGTGAGGTGGCGTTCGGATCCCAATGTGATTCTTGATAGGCCACTGCCGCCAACATCTGCCATTCCATGCCGTTATTATGCTTTTCAAACAGCGCTTGATAACGCGGTAAAATGCTTTCAATCGCTTTTAAGTAGCTTTGCGTATCGACATAATCAAAACGCGCTAAGTGATTAAAATATTTCTCTTCAATGCGGGAGATCAAACCCGTTTCATTGGCTTGATTGAGAAACTCCAATACCGCCGCCTGCAATTCGCTGTAGGGGTTATTCTGCAGATACCATACCACCGGGACTTCATCGGTCAAATCAAAGCCGACGGCAACATTCGGTTTGATTTGCTGCGCGGCGGAAACGTCGATGGAAACCGCCACCGTATACGGAATCTTCCCTTCAGCCACTTGAATCAATAATTCTTCTTGAGTGAACTGATCGGTCGTTTTCCATTTTAACGTCGGATTTTTCTCTTGCAGGTTTTGCAAGATCGGCAACACGGGACTGCCGGCAGGAACGAGCAATTCACCTTTCAGATCGGTAATCTTATAGGGGCGCGTCGTCCCTTTTCGATATACGACCTGCCATGAGGCGGAATAATAGCTGGCACCGATTTGAAATTGCTCGGCTTGCTCAGGCTGAAACAAGAGTCCGGCGGCGGCAATATCGACCTCATTATGTTTGAGTGCGTTAAACAGCAATTCACTGTTTTCATAGGATTCCACTTCAAGACTGACGCCGATGTAATCGGCAAAGGCTTTGGCAAGATCGTATTCAATGCCGGATTTACCTTCCGAACCGATGAAATAAGAGATCGGGTGATTAATCATGCCGACTTTTAACATCTGACGTTGCTGGATTTGCGCATAGCGGTTTTCTTCGGCTTGCATGGCCTTCTGCCAAGGGAAAACCATATCCCAAGCCCACAGCAATAGCGCAATCGCGATACTCAGACGAATAGCTAAACCTTTCACGATAAATTCTCTTTAAAAACAGTCAGTAAACGGCAGTGTAGCAAACTTTAAGGCAGATCAAAACAGATAAACAAGCGGTGTGATCCGATGATTTTTTTGCAAAATTTTCTCGATATCTCACCGCTTGTCAATTACTCCGGTAAGAACCCGCCGCTTTGATGTGCCCACAGTTTTGCATAGACGCCGTTTAACGCGAGGAGTTCTTCGTGGCTGCCTTGTTCGACGATTTCGCCTTGATCCAATACAATCAATCGATCCATTGCCATAATGGTTGACAGGCGGTGAGCGATTGCCACCACGGTTTTGCCTTCCATGAGTTCGGTTAAGTTCTCTTGAATAGCCGTTTCGACTTCTGAATCTAAAGCACTGGTGGCTTCATCCAGTAGTAAAATCGGCGCGTCTTTTAACATCACTCGGGCAATCGCAATACGTTGACGTTGTCCGCCCGAGAGTTTCACGCCCCGTTCACCGACGTGTGCATCATACCCCGTTCTGCCTTTGGCATCGGTTAAGTAAGGAATAAAATCCGCCGCAGAAGCACGCTCAACCGCACGTAACATCTCTTCTTCCGTTGCCGTCGGGCGACCGTAAAGTAAATTATCCCGAACCGAACGATGCAAAAGAGAAGTATCTTGCGTCACCAAACCGATTTGCGAGCGCAAGCTCTCTTGGGTGACATTGCGGACATCTTGCCCGTCAATTTCGACGGAGCCGCTTTGTACATCATAAAAGCGCAACAATAGGTTAGTGAGCGTAGATTTACCTGCACCGCTTCGCCCGACCAGTCCGACTTTTTCGCCTGCTTTAATGTGTAATTCAAAATCCTTTAATAACGGTTTTTTCGCATTATAAGCAAAGTCCACATGGTTAAAATGAATTTCTCCCCGTATTACTTCAAGTGGTTTGGCTTCGGCTTTGTCGACGATCGTTTTCGGTTTGGATAAGGTTTCCATGCCGTCTTGCACCGTGCCCAGATTTTCAAACAGGCGGGCGAATTCCCACATAATCCATTGGGATAATCCTTTGATGCGTAACGCCAATGCCGTTGATGTGGCAATCGCTCCGGCAGTAACTTGACCGGCGGACCAAAGCCATAAACCGATACCAGCGGTAACTGTAATCAACGCGATACTGATAAAGTAGGTTAATGTTTCAATGGTGGTCACCAAGCGCATTTGCTTATGCACGGTTACCATAAACTCTTCCATCGATTCTTTGGCATAACGGGATTCGCGGTTGCCGTGGGAGAACAGTTTGACCGTTGCAATGTTAGAGTAAGCATCGGTAATTCGCCCCGTCATCAAGCTGCGGGCATCGGATTGCTCTTGAGCGGCTTGTGCCAATTTCGGTACATAGACGCGAATAATCGTGGCTAAACTGATAACCCATAGAATAAACGGAACGAACAACCAACTGTCAAGTTGGATCAAAATGACACTGGTGGTGGTGAGATAGACAATCACATAGACCAACATGTCAGCACAAGTCATCAGCACATCCCGTACCGCAAGAGCGGTTTGCATGACTTTGGCGGAAACACGTCCGGCAAATTCGTCCTGATAGAAACTCATGCTCTGACCAAGCATTAAACGGTGGAAATTCCAGCGCAAACGCATTGGGAACACACCTTGTAAAGATTGAAAGCGAATCGCGCAGGCAAGATAGACAAAGACTACACTCATTAACGCCACAATCAGCATTAAAATCAGCGAGGTGCCTTTTTCTTGCCAAAGCTGTTGAGCGGAATATTTGTTTACCCAGTCAACCAATTCGCCCATATATTGAAATAAGATCCCTTCAATGATCCCGATAAACGCCACAAATACAATTAACGTAATAAAGTAGCTCCGCATTCCTTTGGTTGTTTCAAAAATAAACGGAATGACTTTAGAACGAGGTGTTGCAGGATGATCTTCGGGATAGGGATTGATACGGTTTTCAAACCATTCGAAGAGTTTGTTTAGCATAACTTTCCTAAAATGAAATTCCCCCTAAAGTCGGGGGACAAAAAGCATGAGTAATTATGGATTTAGCAATTTTTCGTCTAATGTTAAATCTTCATTACGATTTATACCGATCGGCTGTTTTAATACGTTTCTTGCAATGTCGTGTGCGTCGGCAAGGGAATGCTCTTTATACGATCCGCATTGGTATTCGTTTAATTCCGGAATTTTAGATTCGTCCGGCACTTTTTCTAATGCATCACGCATGGAGGCTTCCCATGCCTTTGCCACTTCTTCCGCCGCAGGCGCACCGATTAACGACATATAGAACCCCGTACGGCAACCCATCGGTGAAATGTCGATGATTTCAACGCTTTCGCTATTTAGGTGATCACGCATAAAGCCCGCAAATAAATGTTCCATGGTGTGAATGCCACGAGGCGATAAAATCTCAATATTCGGACGGACAAAACGTAAATCAAATACAGTAATGGTATCACCCTTCGGGGTTGTCATAGTTTTTGCAACACGCACTGCAGGGGCGTTCATTTTGGTATGGTCAACTTTAAAACTGTCTAATAATGGCATAATCTTCTCCAAAAAATTAACATAAAAATAGGGATTTCCGCTCATACGATTCGGGTCTATTGTGCGGCCCCCTGATCCCAACTTTGTGCGCCCTCCGGCGATTTACGCAATAAACGGAAGCGTTGATTTGCCTCCGCTTGCGGTTGAACGACCTTGCCGGATGCCGTTGAGAAGGTGATTCCGCCGTTGAGCAACTGCGACATCGTGCCGGAGCTAATACTTGCGCCGCTTAAACTGATATCCATGCTATAGCCTGTTGACGCCCAAAATTCGCTGTTTTTACGGACTAAATGTTTGTATTGATTGTTAATGGCTAAATGAATCAGTACACGATCACCCAATTCGCTTAGGCTGAGACGTTGTACAATACCGACTTGCATACCGCGATACATGACGGGTGCTTGCGGTGTAATACCGTTGGCATCCGTGGTT
>JBHBXR010000061.1:0-6273 GCA_041795785.1 Mesocricetibacter sp. | reverse complement strand
CGGAAAATAATAAGCCGCCATGCCGGCAAGGGCGAAAATCAAAATGCCGCTTAAGTCATTAAGTAATGCCCGTTCGTTTTTTTGTTTGATGTAATAAAGGTTCACGAGGGCAAAAGGTAGCATTGCCGCAACAAAATAGATAATCCGCCAGTTATGCAATAATGCGGGCAAAGCGAATAATAAAGCGGCACTACTATAAATCAGCGTCCATTTTTGGTAGAAGGCTAAATTTTTGCCTTTAAACAGATTGAAAAAAGGATAAGTCATCAGATACAGCGAACACCAAGCAAATAGCAGAAAAATATGCTGCCATACGGGCGTTGTCAGCAACATTCCGTATAAAAACGGCATTAATGCCATTATAATGGCGCCGTGTTGATTGGAAATAAGCAGTTTCATGAGTCCTTCCGTTCGCGTTGAGTAGTTGATTATTTTAGTCGGTTTTATTGCGGATTGGTATCATGATAACGGATTTTTTATTAAATAAGGAGCAAAAAATGACAAAAATTCAACGTCTTCATTCAAACGGCAGACTGTCGGAAGCGGCGGTTTATAACGGTTTGGTTTATTTGGCGGGGCAAGTGCCGGAAAATACGCAGGCGGATGCTTATCAGCAAACCAAAGAAGTGTTAGGATTTATTGATAAGTTATTGGCGGAAACGGGCAGTGCCAAACATCGGATTTTAACCGTCCAGATTTTCCTTGCCGATATGCAGGATTACGCCGATATGAACCGTGCGTGGGACGAGTGGGTCGATAAACAAAATCCGCCTACCCGTGCGACGGTGGAAGCCAAATTGGCAAATGCCGATTGGAAAGTGGAAATTGTCATAGTTGCCGCCGTTGGAGCATAAAGTGCGGTGAAAAAATAAGGTGTTTTTAAATGAAAACGGACGTTTGACTGCGTCCGTTTTGCGTTTAATTACTGCGCCATATTTTTTACCGCTTTAAGAAAGCCTTTGGCGGTGCTGTAAATTTCCGTTTTCCCTTGTGCGGTTAGGATCATATCGGACATTTCGCGGAAGGCTCCCTTGCCGCCGCCGAGAGAAAGCACATAATCGGCGCAATCCCTCACATATCCTGCGGCATCCGCTACGGCAAATGAAAAACCGCAAACGGCAAAAGCAGGCAAATCAACGCTGTCATCACCGATATAAGCAGTTTGTTCTGCGCTCACCCCTGCCAGCTTCATTAATTCAAAGCAGGCGCTTTCTTTTTCCAGTTTACCCAAAAAAGCCAGTTTAATACCGAGATCTTCAATGCGTTTTTGTAAGATCGGTGAAGATCGCCCCGACAGAACGGCAACCTGAATGCCGCTTTCCATCAACATTTTGATACCGAGACCGTCGCGCACGTGAAAACTTTTAATCGCTTCGCCGTTGGCATCGTAATGTAACAAACCGTCGGTGAGTACGCCGTCCACATCGGTAATAACAAGTTTGATATTCTGTAATTTTTCGTTCATATAATTAACTTGAAAATTCGATTAAACCAACAACGTTATTGTCATCATCAACAGCAATCAAAGAATGGATTTTTTTCTCTTTCATAAAGGCTTCCGCTTCTGATAAATAGGCGTTGTAATGGATGGTTTTCGGATTGGAAGTCATTAAGTCTTGCGCGGTTTTATTTAACGTATTCGCGCCGTTGGCAGCCAGTGCGCGACGAATATCGCCATCGGTAATAATGCCTTTCAATTGACCGTTTTCCATCACCAACGCAACGCCCATTCTGCCCTCGTTCATCACGGTTAAACAATCGGCGAAAGAGGTCGTTAATTCGGCGAGCGGTAAACGGGTTTGCATTTCATCTTTAACACGACACAATAAACGACGTCCCAAACTGCCGCCCGGATGGAATTTGGCAAAATCCGCCGGTTGGAAGTTACGCGCTTTAATTAATGCCACGGCCAAGGCGTCACCCAATGCTAATGTGACTAAAGCCGAAGTGGTCGGCGCCAAATTATTCGGGCAGGCTTCCCGCTCGACGCTGATATCCAACGCATAGTCTGCATATTTGGCTAAGGTGGAATTTTTATTACCGGTTAACGCAATGATTTTATTGCCGAAATTTCTTAAGCTCGGGATCAGTTTATTCACATCGTCACTTTCACCGCTGTAAGAAATTAGCATTACTACATCAATGGGTTTTAGCATACCCAAATCACCGTGAAAGGCTTCGGTCGGATGCAGGAAGAAACTTGGCGTACCGGTGGATGCGAAGGTTGCCACCATCTTTTGACCGATTAAACCGGATTTACCGATTCCGCCGATAACTAAATGCCCTTCGCACGCAAGGATTAATTCGATGACTTGATTAAAAGTCTGATCTAAATTCCGGCTTAGCGTAGCCAGCGCCTTTTCTTCTATCGCCAGCGTTTCACGGGCAATTTGTAAATAGTTCATCAAAGGTTCTCCCAACAAGTAAAGATGGGGAGCATTTTAGCGTAAGTTTCGTATTAACTCTATATTAATCCGTACAATTGCGCTATACTGCGCGCCGAGTCAGTCAGACAATCGCCGGTTTATTGAAGCCCTTAACCGTTTTTTAAAACGACCTAGCGGGACAAGTAAACGGGAGGAAAGTCCGGGCTACATAGGGCAGAGTGCCGGATAACGTCCGGGAGGCGCGAGCCTACGACCAGTGCAACAGAGAGCAGACCGCCGACTTCGGTCGGTAAGGGTGAAAGGGTGCGGTAAGAGCGCACCGCGTGGGTGGTAACATTCCACGGCAGGGTAAACTCCACTCGTAGCAAGACCAAATAGGAACTCAATGGGTGTGCCCGCTCAGAGTTCGGGTAGGTTGCTTGAGCGGCGGTGCAAGCCGTCGCCTAGATGAATGATTGTCCACGACAGAACCCGGCTTATCGACTGACTCGACAACTTAAGAACCCCGTTGATTTTAGCGAATCAACGGGGTTTGTTTTATTGGTTTCACAACAAAAAAGTGCGGTCAAAATTTTAACTGCTTTTTCGACCGCACTTTTTATCATTTGCCTAGATTATCAAAGAAATTTTTTACACTATCCAAGAAACTGGAGGATTTAGGACGATGTTGGCTGTGTCCTTCCAAACTTTCTTCCAGTTGTTTCAATAATGCTTTTTGCTCGTCATTTAGGGAAACCGGTGTTTCGATGATGACTTTGCAAATCAAATCTCCCGTATAGCCGCTGCGGGCGGCAGCGACACCTTTACCGCGCATACGGAATAACTTGCCGGTCTGCGTGCCTTCGGGGACTTTAAGTTTTACTCTGCCGTCTAACGTCGGCACTTCAATTTCGCCGCCAAGTGCCGCTAAAGTAAAGCTGATCGGCACTTCGCAATAGAGATTGTTGCCGTCACGCTGGAAGATATGATGTTCTTTCACGTGAATAACGACATATAAATCACCTGCCGGTGCACCGTTTTCGCCCGCTGCGCCCTCACCGGACAAACGCAGTTGATTGCCTGTGTCCACACCCGGCGGAATAGTGACGGAAAGGTTTTTCTTTTTGTGAACGCGTCCGTCGCCATGACATTTTTTACAAGGTTTTTCAATTCGTTTACCGGAACCGTGACAATGCGGACAAGGTTGTTCGGTAACGAAAAATCCCTGTTGACGGCGGATTCGACCGGCGCCGTGACAGGTCGGACAGGTTTCCACTTTGGAATCTTTTTCCGCACCGCTGCCGTGGCAATGATCACATTGTACCAATGTATTGATTTGAATATCTTTTTTGGCACCGCGTACGGCTTCTTCTAACGTGATTTCAATGTCATAGCGTAAATCTTCGCCGCGTACGACACGTTGGCGACCGCGTCCGCCACCGAAAATATCGCCGAACATATCGCCGAAAATATCACCGAAATCCGCCCCGCTAAAGCCACCGAAACCGCCCGCACCCGCACCGCCGTTTTCAAATGCGGCATGACCGAATTGATCATAAGTGGCGCGTTTTTCTTTATCGGCAAGCACTTCATAGGCTTCGTTAATTTCTTTGAACTTTTCTTCGCTTTCTTTATCACCCTTGGTTCTGTCCGGATGATATTTCATTGCAAGGCGTTTATAAGCGCGTTTGATTTCTTTTTCATCCGCCCCTTTTTGCACACCCAGCACTTCGTAATAGTCTCGTTTTGCCATTAAATTATTCTCTTTAATTTCCCGGCTCGGCAGAGCCGTACCGGGTTACGCATAGCTCAGCCCCTTTGGGACTGTTAGGAAGAGCCGCAGAACGGCTCAGTCAGTTGACGATTGTTCGCAACCACGTACGGCTTACCGTGCGTGGACATAGAGATTTGCTGATTAATATGCCAAAAGGGCGTATTGCTACGCCCTTGAGTTTATCATCAAAAATTTGATTACTTATCCTTCACTTCTTCAAACTCGGCATCAACCACATCATCGCCGCCTTTGCCGCCTTGTGATTGTTGGGCGTTGGCATCGGCTTGCGCTTGTTGTTGACCGGCTTGAATCAGTTTTTCCGATACTTGCACTAAGGCTTGGATTTTCGCTTCAATCGCCGCTTTATCTTCACCTTTGGCTGCCGTTTCCAGTTCGTTGACGGCGGTTTCAATCGGTGCTTTATCTTCTGCGGAGAGTTTATCGCCCGCTTCGCTTAATTGTTTACGCGTGCTGTGAACCAAATGATCCGCTTGATTGCGTGCCTGTACCAATTCCTCGAATTTACGATCCGCTTCCGCATTGGCTTCCGCATCGCGTACCATTTGTTGGATTTCTTCATCGGTTAAACCTGAAGACGCTTTAATCGTAATTTTTTGCTCTTTATTCGTGCCTTTGTCTTTTGCCGAAACGTGGATAATACCGTCTGTATCAATGTCGAAAGTCACTTCAATTTGCGGCATACCGCGCGGTGCAGGGTTAATGCCTTCCAAGTTAAATTGACCCAAGGATTTGTTATCCGATGCACGTTTACGTTCACCTTGTAACACGTGAATAGTTACTGCGCTTTGGTTATCTTCCGCTGTTGAGAACACTTGCGATTTTTTAGTCGGAATCGTGGTGTTTTTCTCAATTAAAGTGGTCATCACACCGCCCATGGTTTCGATACCTAAGGATAACGGCGTTACGTCTAACAGCAATACGTCGGTGACGTTACCGGACAACACGCCGCCTTGTACCGCCGCACCCACGGCAACCGCTTCGTCCGGGTTTACGTCTTTACGCGGTTCTTTACCGAAGAATTCAGCCACTTTTTGTTGCACTAACGGCATACGGGTTTGACCGCCCACAAGGATTACGTCGTCGATTTGCGAAACGCTTAAACCTGCATCGGCTAAGGCTACTTTCACCGGCTCCATTGAACGTGCGACTAAATCCTCAACCAACGCTTCCAATTTGGCGCGGGTTAATTTAATGTTCAAGTGTTTCGGTCCGGTCGCATCCGCTGTGATATACGGCAGGTTTACATCGGTTTGTTGTGCGGAAGACAGTTCGATTTTTGCTTTCTCACCGGCTTCTTTCAAACGTTGCATCGCTAACGGGTCATTGCGTAAATCAACACCTTGTTCTTTTTTGAATTCGTCAACCAAGTAATTGATGACACGGTTATCGAAGTCTTCACCGCCTAAGTGAGTGTCACCGTTGGTCGCCAATACTTCAAAGGTTTTTTCACCGCCCACTTCGTCGATTTCAATGATGGACAAGTCAAAGGTACCGCCACCTAAGTCGTACACTGCGATGGTTTGGTTGCCTTTACCTTTATCCAAGCCGTAAGCCAATGCCGCAGCCGTCGGTTCGTTGATGATGCGTTTTACATCAAGACCTGCGATACGACCTGCGTCTTTAGTTGCCTGACGTTGTGCGTCGTTAAAGTATGCCGGCACGGTGATAACCGCTTCGGTAACGGTTTCGCCTAAGAAATCTTCCGCCGTTTTTTTCATTTTTTTCAGCACTTCGGCAGAGATTTGCGGCGGTGCCAATTTGTCGCCTTTCACGGAAACCCAAGCGTCGCCGTTATCCGCTTTTACGATTTCAAACGGCATAATGCTGACGTCACGTTGTACTTCCTGATCTTCAAAGCGGCGACCGATTAAACGTTTAATTGCGAATAACGTATTTTTCGGATTGGTGACCGCTTGGCGTTTTGCCGGTTGTCCGACTAAGGTTTCATTATCATTCGTATAGGCGATAATCGACGGTGTTGTACGATCGCCTTCTGCATTTTCAATCACACGCGGTTTGTCGCCGTCCATTACCGCAACACAAGAGTTGGTTGTACCTAAGTCAATACCGATAATTTTTCCCATAATTTGATTCCTCTAATATAAATTTGGT
>JBHBXR010000060.1:0-8903 GCA_041795785.1 Mesocricetibacter sp. | reverse complement strand
GACCGGAAGAGATGTTGGAAATTCAAACGCGTGTGAAAGGACGCGTGCGTAATTTGATTTTACCGATTGTTGTTTTGATTGTTGCCACTATTGCGATGATGATGCACACCGGGAATCAGGTGTTAGCGGCGGACAATAAACCTTTTAGCGTATTGGGTGCGTTTGAAAATACGACGGTCGGAGTTTCATTAGTAGTTGGCGGTTTAAGCGCAATTGCAATGGCAACGATTTGTATCTTATTGGATAAACAAGTCAGTATGGCGGAATACGTCAAATCTTGGGGCTTGGGAATGAAATCCATGACCGGCGCCATTTTGATTTTATTCTTCGCTTGGACGATCAATCAAGTGGTCGGCGATATGGAAACCGGTAAATATTTGTCTTCATTGATTTCCGGTAATTTAAGCGCCGCGCTTTTACCTTGTTTACTGTTTATTTTAGGATCGGGTATGGCATTTGCCACCGGTACCAGCTGGGGAACATTCGGCATTATGTTACCGATTGCCGCGGCAATTGCCGTGAATGCTGCGCCGGAATTGTTGTTGCCTTGCTTATCGGCGGTAATGGCGGGAGCCGTATGCGGGGATCACTGCTCGCCGGTATCCGATACGACGATTTTATCTTCGACGGGCGCGAAATGTAATCATATGGATCACGTTACCACTCAGCTGCCTTATGCGTTAGTCGTAGCCATTGCAACATGCATCGGTTATTTGACCGTCGGCTTTACCAAGTCCGGATTGTTAGGTTTTGTCGCTGCGGGCGCAACATTGGCAGTATTAATATTTGTGACTAGAAAATCTTCCTAAAATGTGATCGTGATCATATTTTCACAATAAAAATTTTATTTTGTTAAATTTATAAAATGCGACATAAAGTCGCATTTTTTTTGTTTTTAAATTAATTTTTTTTATAAAATATCGTAATTTTAAAAATTAAAGAATAAAATTTTGTAAAATTCTTGTTTGGATGGGTTAGAGAATGAAAAATTTAATAGACAACCATCCGCTTTTCGGTAAACTGACATCAGAACCTGTTTTGACTTGAATTGAGAGGGAAAAATGAAAAAATTATCCGGTGCAGAAATGATCGTCCAGTCTTTGCGCGATCAGGGGGTTAAATATTTATTCGGCTATCCGGGCGGTGCCGTATTGGATATTTACGATGCGATTCATACTTTAGGCGGAATCGAACATATTTTAGTCCGTCACGAACAAGCGGCGGTACATATGGCGGACGGCTATGCCCGTTCCACCGGTGAAGTAGGTTGCGTGTTAGTGACATCCGGACCGGGAGCGACTAATGCGATTACCGGTATTGCGACGGCTTATTGTGATTCGGTTCCGTTGGTGGTTATTTCCGGACAGGTAATGAGCGGCTTAATCGGCAGCGATGCTTTTCAGGAATGTGACATGGTGGGAATTTCCCGTCCGGTGGTAAAACACAGTTTCTTAGTGAAACGTGCGGAAGATATTCCGGAAATTATTAAGAAAGCCTTTTATATCGCTTCGACGGGGCGTCCGGGACCGGTTGTTATTGACGTGCCGAAAGATGTTGTGAATCCGCTCAATAAGTTCCCTTATACTTATCCGCAGGATATTTCGATGCGTTCTTATAATCCGAATGTTCAAGGACATAAAGGACAAATTAAAAAAGCCTTAAAAGCCTTATTAGTCGCTAAAAAACCGGTCTTATTTGTGGGCGGCGGTGTGATTGCGGCGAATTGTAATGAAAAATTAACCCGTTTCGCCAAACAATTAAATCTGCCGGTAACCTCTTCTTTAATGGGGTTGGGCGGTTTTCCGAGTACGGATAAACAATTCCTCGGTATGTTAGGAATGCACGGCACTTATGAAGCCAATATGGCGATGCACGAAAGCGATTTGATTTTAGGTATCGGCGTACGCTTCGATGACCGTACCACAAACAATTTGGCGAAATATTGTCCGCACGCAAAAGTAATTCATGTTGATATTGACCCGACGTCAATCTCCAAAAATGTCATCGCTTCTATTCCGATTGTCGGTAGCGCGGACAATGTATTAAACGAATTTTTAGCGCTGTTGGACGAAGAAAATATGGCGAAATCCCAATCGGATTTAACCGACTGGTGGCAGCAAATCGAGCAATGGAGAGCGAAAAACTGTCTGCAATTCGACCGCACTTCCGAGGTCATCAAGCCGCAAGCGGTGATTGAAGCTATTTACCGCATTACCAAAGGCGATGCTTATGTGGTTTCCGATGTCGGTCAGCACCAAATGTTCGCTGCGTTACACTATCCGTTTGACCAACCGCGTCGTTGGATTAACTCGGGCGGTTTGGGCACCATGGGGTTCGGTTTCCCGGCGGCGATCGGCGTCAAAATGGCGCATCCGGACGCAACCGTGGTTTGCGTGACCGGTGACGGCAGTATTCAAATGAATATTCAGGAACTGTCCACCGCGCAGCAATATGAAGTACCGATTGTTATCGTCAGTCTGAACAACCGTTTCTTAGGAATGGTGAAACAATGGCAGGATTTGATTTACTCCGGTCGTCATTCACAGTCTTATATGAATTCCTTGCCGGATTTTGTCAAACTGGCGGAAGCTTACGGTCACGTCGGCATTCAAATCAATACGCCGGACGAACTGGAAGAAAAACTGAATCAAGCCTTTGCCATTAAAGACAAATTGGTGTTTGTGGATGTTCAAGTGGATGCGACCGAGCACGTTTATCCGATGCAAGTGCGTGGCGGCGCAATGAATGAGATGATTTTAAGTAAACCAGCGGAGTAAAAAATAATGCGTAGAATTTTATCTGTATTGCTTGAAAATGAATCAGGAGCGTTATCCCGGGTTGTCGGTTTATTTTCGCAACGTGCGTTTAATATTGAAAGCCTAACCGTCGCACCGACGGATGATCCGACTTTATCGCGCATGACTATTGAAGCCTACGGCGATGAAAAAGTGTTAGAGCAAATCGAAAAACAATTACATAAATTGGTGGATATTTTTAAAGTCATCAATCTCAGTGATTGTGAACACGTCGAACGCGAAATCATGTTGCTCAAAGTGCGCGCCACAGGTCCGAGCAGAGACGAACTGAAACGTTTGGCGGATATTTTCCGCGGGCAAATCATTGACGTGACGACCAAGTCCTATACGATTCAGTTGGCGGGAACAAAAGACAAATTAGACGCTTTCGTTACGGCGGTAAAAGAAGAAACCTCTATTATCGAAATTGTTCGCTCGGGCTTAATCAGCCTTTCCCGTGGTGAGAAAAACTGTTTGTAATTCAGTTAGTTGAATTAATATAAAAGAAAAGTGCGGTCGGAAAAAATCACGTTTTTAACGCGTTAACGAAAAAACGGCGATTAAATTTCTCCGAACGCACTTTTTACATTCCCATTTATATCGTAAATAAAATTTTTGCGATCCAGATCCCAAATTTTGAAATTTTTCGTCTAAGAAATACAAATAGTAGTGCTATACTCGTTTCAGCTTTTTCTAACATTTTTAAGGAGAGAAATGTGAAGTTGGATGAATTAGCGCAACTGGCGGGTGTTTCCAGAACTACGGTCAGTTATGTCGTAAACGGCAAAGCGAAGCAATACCGCGTCAGTGAAAGAACGATTGAGAAAGTAGAAGCCTTAATCAAACAATATGATTTTAAACCGAATGTGATGGCTGCCGGATTGCGTGCAGGGAAAAGCAATACCATCGGATTAATCATCCCCGATTTTGAAAATATCAGTTATGCCAAAATTGCCAACGGCTTGGAAAACCGTTGTCGCGCCAAAGGCTATCAATTATTGATGGCGTGTTCCAATGATAATGTCAATAACGAAATGGAATGTGTGAAACACTTACAACAGCGTCAGGTGGATGCTTTAATCGTTTCCACCGCATTGGACGAAGATTCGGATTTTTATCAGCAAAACAGTCGCGTGCCGGTTATCGGTTTTGACCGCCAAATTAAAGCCGACAATGCGTTAAACGTGCAAACGGACGATCAAGGCGACGCTACGCGTTTGGCGGAAGCATTACTCAAACAAAAAGATTATCAACGTATTTTATTTTTAGGTGCGTTACCCGAATTGTTTGTCAGCCGTGAGCGTGAAAACGGATTTCGCGCTGCGTTAAAAGAGCGGTCGGTTTCCGTCGAGTTTTTATATGCCAACCGTTTTCACGAAGAAAGTGCGGCGCAAGCGTTTAAACAATGGCTAAGCAAAAATCCGTTACCGGAGGCGGTTTTTGTCACTTCGTTGACGTTGCTTCAAGGCGTGTTTCAAGTGCTGTTAAAACAGTATAAAAGCATTCCGCAAACCTTGGATGTCGCCACATTCGGTAATCACGAAATGTTGGACTTGCTGCCGAATAAAGTGATTTGCAGCGCTCAAGAGTACGAAAAAGTAGTAAATTCTTTATTGGGATTAGTGATGTATAAACTAAAACATAAAAAAGTGAACAAACCGCAGGATGTGCTTAAGCGGGAAATTATTTTCCGCCATTGTCAATAAAAGTGCGGTCGGTTTTTGCCGGGTTTTATTAATTTGAAACAGCCCGCAAGGGCTGTTTGTATTTAAGAATATAAAATAGCGCTATTATCTTTTGCCTGCGAAAGATTCGTAGGGATTTTGATCGCGCTTCTCACTGAGCATTCCAACTACTTCTTCAGCATTAGGTCCTGCAAATATCCCGCTGTAATATCCTGTCTTTCCATTAGATGATGTAAAACCATTGAAATTTGCTACGGATTCGGAACGGTAAGCGTTCTTATTATATAACGAGCTGTTAATAGTGGCTTTTTCTAATGTAATATCAGCTAGCGAAGTGCCGTTATCCAATTTACGGTTATATATTTTTCCTTGAACATTTTTGTCATCAAAATTAGCCGTTAATGTTAGAGAACCGGAAGAATTTAACCCTAGGCTTGTGCCATGATAAACAGCGCTGCCTTTAGGTAAATTTTTATATTCGCTCGGATATCCTGTTGCATAGCTATTCTCCGCTAATGTTGCAGTATCATTAGTATGAAGCGCAACTGTATAGGAATAAGCTTGGTTAATTATTCGTATATACGTTGTCAAAACATCGTTGTAGCCTTTAAATGTTTCTTTAATGGTCCCCTCGGGATAGCTTGCGAGATCTAATGTTTTCACGACGTTTTGAGAATAAGGATCTAGCAGATTAAATTTTTTAATTTCAGTAACTTCAGCTTTCAGATCATCTCTTACATAATTAATAGAGGGTAATTTTGTCGTTGTAGTTACTTGGTTTTTATCATAATTAGGATCCGGGTTGTCGGCACTGTTACCACCGCCACCACCGCTGCATGCCGCAAGTAAACTGAAAGAAATTGCTAAGCCTGAATACTTAATGATTTTATTCATATTTATCTCCTTCGGATTTAAATATTGATTGACAAAGATGTATTTTATCAGCATAAAATGCTGTCGATTATTTTAACATTAATATTAGTTACAAAGGAATTCAAAATGAAAAAACTGATTATATTGGCATCGTTATTTTTACTGACCGGTTGTGTTGTCGGCGGAAGTTTTGGAATGGGAAACGGCGGTGCCGGAGTCGGTATCAGTTCGGGAATCGCATTTTAGTATTTTCCTATTGTTGGCGCAAAAAAGTGCGGTCGGTTTTTAATTAATTTTGATAAAGGCTTGCTATTTGCGGGCTGAGTGACTATAATACGCCGCATATTTCGGACGCGGGGTGGAGCAGCTTGGTAGCTCGTCGGGCTCATAACCCGAAGGCCGTCGGTTCAAATCCGGCCCCCGCAACCACTTACTTATTGAATAAGTTCAGTGAAGAAAGCCCCAGAATGATTCGGGGTTTTTTTATATAAAAAATTTAGATGTAACAAACTGGGCTGTGAGCCCTTTTTTTACGTCTTAAGAAAAGTGAGGTTAATTTGGCGACGTTAGAACAAAAACTGACAGAACTGTTGCAAGGTTCGGTGGAAGACTTAGGCTGCGAGCTTTGGGGCATTGAATGTCAACGCGCGGGACGTTATTTGACGGTACGTTTGTTTATTGATAAAGACGGCGGTGTGACGATTGATGATTGTGCTGATGTAAGCCGTCAGGTGAGTGCGGTATTGGACGTGGAAGATCCGATTACGGATAAGTACAATTTGGAAGTGTCTTCGCCGGGCTTGGATCGTCCGTTGTTTACGTTATCCCAATACGAGCGTTTTATCGGTCAACAAATTTCGTTGCATTTACGAATTCCGATGTTAGATCGTCGCAAATGGCAGGGAAAATTAGAAAAAATTGAAGGCGATATGTTGACGTTGAACGTCGACGGTCAGCCGCAAGTATTTGTATTTGGCAATATTCAAAAAGCCAACCTGATTCCGACATTTTAAACTATAAGAGGCAATATCAAGTGAGCAAAGAAATTTTATTGGCGGCGGAAGCCGTATCTAACGAGAAGTTATTACCTCGTGAGAAGATCTTTGAAGCATTGGAAAGCGCAATTGCACTTTCCACTAAAAAGAAATACGAACCGGAAATTGACGTTCGTGTTGTGATCGATACGAAAACAGGCGAATTCGTCACTTTCCGTCGTTGGTTGGTGGTGAACGAAGTTACTCATCCGACCAAAGAAATTACGTTGGAAGCCGCACAGTTTGAAGATCCGAACATTCAGTTGGGCGATTATGTGGAAGATCAAATCGAATCCATCGCATTTGACCGCATTACCATGCAAACCGCCCGTCAAGTGATCAGCACCAAAATCCGTGAAGCGGAACGTAATAAAGTGGTGGAACAATTCCGTGCGAAAGAAGGACAAATCATCACGGCAACAGTGAAGAAAGTTAACCGTGACAACATCATTTTGGAAGTAAACGGCGAAGAAGGCAGTAAAGCCGAGGCGGTGATTATGCGCGAAGATATGTTACCGCGTGAGAATTTCCGTCCGGGCGACCGTGTACGCGGCGTGCTTTATAAAGTCAATCCGGAAGCGAAAAATACACAGTTATTCGTTACCCGTGCCAAACCGATTATGTTGGAAGAATTGTTCCGTTTGGAAGTGCCAGAAATCGGTGAAGAATTAATCGAAATCAAGGGCGCCTCCCGTGATCCGGGTTCCCGTGCCAAAATTGCCGTGAAAAGTAACGATAAACGTATTGATCCTGTCGGTGCTTGTGTGGGAATGCGCGGCGCACGCGTGCAGGCAATCACCAATGAATTGGGCGGTGAGCGTGTAGATATTGTGTTGTGGGACGATAATCCGGCGCAATTTGTAATTAATGCCATGGCGCCGGCGGATGTCAGTTCTATTGTGGTGGACGAAGATAATCATTCTATGGATATTGCCGTGGAAGAGGAAAATCTGGCGCAAGCGATTGGTCGTAACGGACAAAACGTTCGTTTGGCGACACAATTAACCGGTTGGACGCTAAACGTGATGACCACGGAAGAGTTGGATCAGAAGCACCAAGCGGAAGACAATAAAATTGTGAAATTATTTATGACCGCTTTGGAAATTGATGAAGATTTCGCTCAAATTTTAATCGAAGAAGGGTTCACCAACTTGGAAGAATTGGCGTATGTGCCGGTAAGCGAATTGACCGCTATCGACGGTTTGGAAGATGAAGATTTAGTCGAAGAGCTGCAAACCCGCGCTAAAAATGCGCTGACTGCGACGGCATTAGCGGAAGAAAGCGCATTAAAACAAGCGCATATTGAAGACAGATTGTTGAATTTGGACGGTATGGATCGTCATATTGCATTCAGATTGGCAGAAAAACAAATTACTACCTTGGAAGAATTGGCTGAACAAGGCGTGGATGATTTGGCGGATATCGAAGAATTAAGCGCCGAGAAAGCAGCGGAATTGATCATGGCTGCGCGTAACATTTGCTGGTTCAGCTAGTCCGTTGTAGGGAGAAATAAAGATGAGTGACAATCAAATAGATCAGAACGCACCGAAAAAATTAAGTTTAAAACGCCGTGAAAAAACTACGGTGAGTGCGACGACTGCCGGCGGTAAGGCGAAAGAAGTACAGGTTGAAGTGCGCAAATCCCGTAAAGTGGATACGGATGCCGCCAGAAGAGCGGCGGAAGAAGCAAAATTAAAAGCACAGCAGGAAGCGGATAAAAAATTAGCGGCGGAAAAAGCGGCTGCCGAGAAAGCGGCGATGGAAAAAGCCGAAGCGGAAAAAGCGGCTAAAGCGCAGCAAGAAGCGAAAAGTGCGGTCAAATCTGAGGCTAAAAAAGAAGAAGTGAAACCGAGCAAACCGGTTGATGCGGAAAAAGAAAAACGTAGAGCCGAAGAAGCGGAATTGCGTCGTAAAGCCGAAGAACTTGCCCGTCAAAAAGCGGAAGAACAGGCGCGCAAATCGGCGGAAGAAGCGTTGCGTTATGCGATGCGTGACAGCGATGACAACAGTAGTTCCGAAGACTATTCTGATTATCGTTTTACTTCCAGTTACGCGTTGGAAGCGGAAGATGAAGAAGAACGTCGGAATGAAAATCGCGGTCGCGGCAAAAATAAAGTAGTGAAAGCGAAAAAAGGCGGTCGTGAAGAAGAAAGTTCTAAAACCGAACGCGAATCCAATCGTCGCAATCAAAAAGACAGCAAAGGCGGCAAAGGTAAACAAGGTAAGAAAGGCAGTGCTCTGCAACAAGCCTTTACCAAACCTGTCCAAGCCGTAAACCGTGATGTTGTGATCGGTGAAACCATCACCGTGGCGGAACTTGCCAATAAAATGGCGGTGAAAGCCACTGAAATCATCAAAACCATGATGAAAATGGGGGAAATGGTCACCATCAACCAAGTGATCGACCAAGAAACCGCACAGCTCGTTGCGGAAGAAATGGGGCATAAAGTTATTCTGCGCAAGGAAAACGAGTTGGAAGAAGCGGTATTGGAAGATCGTGATACCAATGCCGAATT
>JBHBXR010000059.1:0-12677 GCA_041795785.1 Mesocricetibacter sp. | reverse complement strand
GCTGCTCGGTCAGAAAAATCTCTTTTTCCCCCTCTAAAATTGCGGCGTGTTGCGGCTGAATATTCAAGCTGACGACTTTTAATTGCGGCAGTCTGCCGAGTAATCCGTTTAATTCACGTTGAATTAAGGCTAATTTATTTTCGGAACGCAACACGAAACGCAACATCAAGCTGTGATCAAAACGGCTTTCCGTTAACAGAATATATTTGAGTTCGCCTTTTTGTTTGGCAATATTATAAGGAACCAACCCCGCGCGACCGATAAAATCTTTCAGTTCGTTAAAAACAGCGCCGAAGCGAGCGGGATACAACGGGCAATCGGTTAAATCCACCGCGCTTTGCGGATCGTCAGCGTCATTCAAAATGCCTAAAATCGGACGTTCCACCGCACCGCTTACCACCATTTTGGCTTTATTACGAAAGGCAACGGGTTCCGATTGATAAGGCGGAAGCCATTGGCATAAGGACAAATCCGAAGTTTGTAGCTGCCGTTTTAAATGCGCTTCTTTGGAGGACAATTGCCGCGCATAAGGCATTTCCAGCCATTGACAGGAACGGCAGCGGTTGTTTTGGTAATGAGTACAAGCAATCATTTCATCAGGCGTTACACGCCAACCATTCCGACTGAAGTGCGGTCAGTTTTGCGCTGGTTTTATGATAATCGCTATTGCGTTCCAATTCCGACCAGCTGATGGATTTACGCTTAAATAAACGTTGTAAACGGGTTTGACGCTGTTCAAAGTGCGGTCGGTTTTCCCTGAGTTTTAAATTATCCAGCACCTGCACGACGCCTTCGGGTTCGTTACACAGCAACAATAAATCACAACCTGCGGCAAGCGCTTTTTCGCTGCGTGTGACAAAATCGCCCATAAAACCGGCGCCTTTCATACCTAAATCATCGGAAAAAACCGCTCCCTCAAAGCCCAGCTGTTGACGTAACACCTGCTGTAACCAATAACTTGAACCGCTGGCGGGTTGGTTGTCGCATTGAGTATAAATAACATGGGCGGGCATTACCGCATCCAACAGATTTTTTTCGATAAGTCGTTGAAAGGGTTGGACATCACGAGTAAAAATCACTTCCTGCGGACGTTCGTCAAACGGCGTTTCCAAATGAGAATCCGCCAACACATGACCGTGACCGGGGAAATGTTTGCCGGTAGCGGACATTCCGGCTTGACGCATTCCGTGAATAAAGGCTTCCGCCAAGCGGATAACCGTATCACTGTCATCATGAAAACTGCGATCACCGATGGCTTTACAAGCGTGTCCGAGATCCAACACCGGGGCAAAACTCAAATCAATATCCAATGCGCTCATTTCCGCCGCCATCAGCCAACCCGCTTCTTTTGCCCGTTTCTGCTGTTCAAGCGGATCCGCAATCAATGCCGCAAACGCTTGCATCGCCGGCAAACGGGTAAACCCTTCGCGAAAACGTTGCACCCGCCCGCCTTCCTGATCGACGGTAATCAACAACGGCTTTTTCACCCGCTGACGCACGGATTTCACTAAAGCTTGAATCTGCGCGCGATCATAGAAATTACGGCTAAACAGAATTAAGCCGGCAACAAGCGGATGTTCAAGCAGTTCCGTTTCCTCCTGCGTCAGCTCCTGCCCTTTCAGATCAATTAATAAGGTTGACATAAAAACTCTATTTTAAACGCAAATACAAACGGTAATTGACGCTTTCGGCAGTCGGTTTGGTTAAATCCAACGCGGCTTTTTGCTGCGGTTGCAATACGATCAGTGACGAAATCTGCGGTTTGGCATCTTGCGTTAATTGGGTTACGCCGTTTTTATCGTACCAAAAAATATCGTAAGCGACGCCGACTCTATGTTCGGTTTTATTTTTAACCCAAGCGGAATCGGCATCGGCATCGGCTTCAATTAACGGATTCAAGTCCGCTTCAATGTTTAAAATCGGTTGTTGACTGTGCACTAGATTCGGTGCGCTCGAACCGCAGGCGGTTAAAAGTGCGGTCAAAAAAATCAGAGAAATTTGTTTTTTCATTATTTTGCCAACATTCTGCCTAAAGGTTCGCCGCCGACCAAGTGCATATGCAAATGGAATACTTCTTGTCCGCCGTGTTTATTGCAGTTTACAATCAAACGGTAACCGTCTTGTGCAATGCCTTCTTGCTGCGCCAACTTGGCGGCAACGGTAAATAAACGTCCTAACGCCGCTTCATCTTGTGCGCTCACGTCATTGACGGTCGGGATCAATTTGTTCGGGATAATCAAAATGTGGGTTGCGGCTTGCGGCGAAATATCGCGAAATGCCGTCACCAACTCGTCTTGGTAAACAATATCGGCGGGGATTTCTTTACGGATAATTTTGCTGAAAATGGTTTCTTCTGCCATGTGAGGCTCCTGTAATTTGAACCGAAAAAATATCGCCTTTTTTAGCAGAAAATCAGGAAAATAGCAATTTCAGCCTGCATTTAACATTAAATTAACAAAAAGATCACAAATAATTAATACAACCTTGAATAATCAGCGTTTTTTCCGCTTAAAACACAAAATAATTTGTATTTTAATCAAAAAAACGCCTATAATGACGCAACAAAATTTATAAAAAATAAAATTTTTTTTAGTTTTATTACTCGGGTGAGAAAACCTGATTTCAGACCTTATATTCATATCATCAGGATGACTTATGGCAGCTGAAAAATCGACTTCCACATGCATGCTAAGCCCTAGCGAAATTGCTAAAATCGGCGAGGATGCCGGTGTTTATAAAGCCTCCAAAAAACAAATTAATTCTTTTCTTTCCGCTATTCCCGCCGGTGCATTTATTGCGTTAGCTTTCGTATTTTATACCACCACTCAAACCGGTACGATGCCGACTCATTGGGGATTAACCAAGTTAGTAGGCGGTTTGGTGTTCTCTTTAGGCGTAATGATGGTGGTGGTGTGCGGTTCCGAATTATTTACGTCTTCCACAATGACCTTAGTGGCGCGCGCCAGCGGTAGAATTAATACCGTACAAATGTTGCGCAACTGGTGCGTAGTTTACGGCGGTAATTTTATCGGTTCGATTTTAATCGCATTAATGATTTGGTTCGCGGGACAAACTATGGCGGCAAACGGGCAGTGGGGATTGACTATTCTAAAAACCGCGCAACATAAGATTCACCATACATGGACGGAAGCGTTCTTTTTAGGAATCTTATGCAACATTATGGTGTGTATTGCCATTTGGATGAGTTATGCGGGCAAAACCTTAACCGACAAAGCCTTTATTATGATTTTGCCGATCGGATTGTTTGTTGCTTCCGGTTTTGAACACAGCGTGGCGAATATGTTTATGATTCCGTTGGGCATGATTACGGCAAATTTCAGCTCTCCCGAATTCTGGCAGGCAATCGGCTTAAACCCTGAACAATTCGCCGATTTGGATGTCTATCATTTTGTAGTAAAAAACCTAATTCCAGTAACTTTAGGTAACATTATCGGTGGCGGTGTGTGCATTGCGTTATATCAGTGGTACACCAATAAACCTCATTAGCAGTAGTTTGGCATAGGCGTAAGAGCGGTCGTTTTTTTGGCTGTTTTTACAAGTTTTATTTGTAATCAATACTATAAAAAGGAAATATCAGCGATGACTCAATTAACAGAAGCTCAAAAGAAAGCATGGGAAGGTTTTACCCCGGGTGATTGGCAAACCGAAGTAAACGTGCGTGATTTTATTCAGAAGAACTACACCCCGTATGAAGGTGACGAATCTTTCCTTGCCGATGCAACCGAAGCGACTACCACGCTTTGGAATGACGTGATGGAAAAAATCAAAGTGGAAAATAAAACCCACGAACCGTATGACATCGACTGTGATACCCCATCCACCATTACTTCACACGCACCGGGTTATATCAACAAAGATTTGGAAAAAATCGTAGGTCTTCAAACCGACGCCCCGTTGAAACGCGCTATTATGCCGTTCGGCGGTATCAATATGGTGAAAGGTTCTTGTAAAGTTTACCGTCGCGAATTAAATCCGGAAGTGGAAAAAATCTTTACCGAATATCGTAAAACTCACAACCAAGGCGTGTTTGATGTATATACGCCGGATATTTTACGTTGCCGTAAATCGGGAGTAATTACCGGTTTGCCTGATGCTTACGGTCGTGGTCGTATTATCGGCGACTATCGTCGTATGGCGCTTTACGGTGCGGATTTCCTGATGAAAGACAAGGTGAAACAGTTCGCATCTTTACAAGCTAAATTGGAATCGGGCGAAGATATTCAAGCCACCATTCAACTACGCGAAGAAATCGCAGAACAACATCGCGCTTTAGGCAAAATGAAAGAAATGGCGGCATCTTACGGTTACGATATTTCTAACCCGGCAACCAATGCACAAGAAGCGGTGCAATGGACTTATTTCGCTTATCTTGCCGCAGTTAAATCACAAAACGGCGCAGCAATGTCTTTCGGTCGTACTTCAACTTTCTTGGACGTATTTATTGAGCGTGACTTAAAACTCGGCAGAATTACCGAGCAAGAAGCGCAAGAATTAATGGATCACTTAGTGATGAAACTGCGTATGGTTCGTTTCTTACGTACGCCTGAATACGATCAATTGTTCTCCGGTGACCCGATGTGGGCGACGGAAACCTTTGCCGGTATGGGCTTAGACGGTCGTACACTGGTGACCAAAAACAGTTTCCGTTTATTGCACACCCTGTATACCATGGGACCGTCTCCGGAACCTAACCTGACTATCCTTTGGTCTGAGAGCTTACCGGACGGTTTCAAACGCTATGCGGCGAAAGTGTCTATCGAAACCTCATCCGTACAGTATGAAAACGATGACTTAATGCGTCCTGACTTCAACAACGACGACTACGCTATCGCGTGCTGCGTAAGCCCGATGATCGTCGGTAAAATGATGCAATTCTTCGGTGCCCGCGCAAACTTGGCGAAAACCTTGTTATACGCAATCAACGGTGGTATTGATGAAAAATCAGGCGACCAAGTCGGACCGAAAACCGATCCGATTATGAGCGAATACTTGGATTACGACGATGTGATGACTCGTTTGGACAGTTTCATGGATTGGTTGGCAAAACAATATGTCACAGCGTTGAACATTATTCACTTTATGCACGATAAATATGCGTATGAAGCGGCGTTAATGGCGTTACATGATCGTGACGTGTTCCGCACCATGGCTTGCGGTATTGCCGGTCTTTCCGTGGCGGCGGACTCACTTTCTGCCATCAAATACGCTAAAGTAAAACCAATCCGCGGCGACATTGAAATTAAAAATAAAGCGGGCGAAGTGACGGGCGTTGCGAAAAATGTGGCTATCGATTTTGAAATTGAAGGCGAATATCCGCAATTCGGTAACAATGACAACCGTGTAGATGACATCGCAGTTGATCTTGTTGAACGTTTCATGAAGAAAATTCAGAAACTCAAAACTTACCGTAATGCGACACCGACCCAGTCCGTATTAACCATCACCTCAAACGTAGTGTACGGTAAGAAAACCGGTAATACTCCTGACGGTCGTCGTTCAGGTGCGCCGTTCGGACCGGGAGCCAACCCGATGCACGGTCGTGACCAAAAAGGTGCGGTAGCCTCATTGACATCGGTTGCCAAACTGCCGTTTGCTTATGCGAAAGACGGTATTTCTTATACCTTCTCTATCGTGCCGAATGCGTTGGGTAAAGATCTTGAGTCGCAAAAACGTAACCTTGCGGGCTTAATGGACGGCTATTTCCACCACGAAGCGACGATTGAGGGCGGTCAGCACTTAAATGTGAACGTGATGAACCGTGAAATGTTATTGGATGCGATGGAAAATCCGGAAAAATATCCGCAATTAACTATCCGCGTATCAGGTTATGCCGTGCGTTTCAACTCTTTAACTAAAGAGCAGCAAATGGACGTTATCACCCGTACATTTACACAAACAATGTAATCAAGTGAAAAAACAATGAAAAATCCGCCCGCACTTTGGGCGGATTTTTTAATTTAATCAATATTAGCCCGAAATAATAATGTTTGAGCCTTTAATCTCTATCAAAAGATTTTCTACCGCAATACTGTTAGTTGCGATTGCGTTCTGTTGCTTTCATGTTAGCTATGCGGCAGAAACGGATAAAACGCCGCAACCTATCGGCGCCATTCAAATTCCAACAACTAAGGAAAGCGGTTTAATGCTTGATATTGCCAGACATTTTTATCCGCTTGAGGTTATCAAGGCGTTCATTGATACTTTACATGATTCAGGTGCGACTTTTTTACATTTGCATTTTTCCGATCATGAAAATTATGCGTTAGAAAGTGCTATTCTCAATCAACGTGCCGAATCGGCAATAAAAAACGACCAAGGGATTTATATCAATCCGCATACCGACAAACCTTTCCTCAGTTACGGACAAGTCAAAGAGCTTGTCGAATATGCCAAATCCAAGCATATTGAGCTTATTCCCGAACTGGACAGCCCCAATCATATGACCGCAATTTTCACGCTACTGGCAAACCACCAAGGGGAAGATTATGTGCGTTCGTTAAAATCCAAGGGGAATGATGCAGAAATAGATATTACTAATCCCGACAGCATCGCCTTCATGCAAACATTGATGACGGAAGTGATCGAATTATTCGGCGACAGCAGCCGACATTTTCATATTGGCGGTGACGAATTCGGTTATAGCGTGGAAAACAATCACGAATTTATCCGTTATGCCAATACGTTAAACACCTTTCTAACGCAGAAAGGACTAATCACCCGCATGTGGAATGACGGTGTGATTAAAGCCACGATGGAGCAATTGGATCCGGCTATTGAAATTACGTATTGGAGCTATGACGGCGATACGCAAGATCCGCAAACGGCGCAGGAACGTCGTCAAATTCGCGCTTCTTTGCCGGAATTCATCAAGAAAGGATTCAAAGTGTTGAATTATAATTCCTACTATCTTTATATTAATCCGAAAGCGGGTTCGCTCACTTCCCATGACAGTAATTACGCCATGCGCGATGCTTTGATAAATTGGGAATTAGGCATTTGGGACGGGCAAAACCGACAAAATGCAGTGACGGATGCAGAACAAATTCTCGGTGCGGCGTTTTCCATTTGGGGAGAAAATGCCGGCTCGTTGTCCGCCGACAGTATTCAAAAATATAATACGGAACTGCTGGAAGCCATCGTCCGTAAAACCAATGCTTTCGGTAACGATGCCGCGAACCGACAATTAAACGCGCTGAGTGCAGATCACTTTGCCGCTTTATTACAAACCACCTATATCGATCTGACACAAGCGGAAAATGATGCGCTAATTCAATTGGAAAAATATCCTCAACGGGTTACTTTATTGCGGGAATCTTATGCGGAAAATGTAACCTTATGGATTCAAGGCACACATAATCATCACCTTATATTGGCTTCTCACTGGCGACCAAGCGGATTATTCGCCGACAAAGATAATCAACGTTTTCAATTATATGAATACGCAACTAACAAATTATGGATACAGGAACATATCCCAGTTCAAATCGAAGTATCGCACTAAAAGTGTGGTCAGAATATCGATTGTTTTTTAAAATGTGCGGAAAAGCGACCGCACTTTTTGGCTAAAAACAAAACGGTCACTTACCCGCTAACATTTTCAGCTTACCCAACAATATTATAAGGTTGGATTAATTTCTCACTAATTAAGGATTTATTTAACGGCGAAATTATTGCTTATGACTTGCCCCCGAATTTTGAGCAGATAACCGTAATGATGAAACAAGTCGTAGCAAGGCTTAACGGGGCAAATGTCCCATCCCTACTCCCTTTCATAAATGTCTAACCAAAAACCAATCCGCCGCCGATTTCTTTTAATATTCCCTGTTCAAGGGTCAGTTCGTTTTTGATCAGCGGGTTATGTTGCAGGTAATCTGCGGCAAATGTCAGTTGCCAGTGCATTAAAGTGCGGTCGGTTTTTAACGTGATTTGTGAAGTTTCTTCCGTTGCCTGCCTGGATTTGTTCAAAATCAGCGCCAAACGTAACAGGCGAATCAAAGTCAGGACATCTTGCGCCTTGTAACGGGTAAATTGAGGAATATCGTCCGTTTTAAAAGACTTGATTTGATAGCGTACCAAGGTCGTCAACAAGCGCTGTTGCGCTTTATCAAACCCCGGCAGTTCGATATGTTGCAAAATGTAGGCGGAATGTTTCTGCACGCCGTTATGATTAATGACGATACCGACTTCATGCAACAACGCCGCCCATAACAGAATTTCCCGCATTTCCGCCGCCAATTCGGGATTTTGCCAGCCGGTGAATTGTTCCGCCAATAATAAGGCGCTGTGATGCACCCGTTGCGCTTGCGCGCGATCCAAATTAAACTGTGCCGCCAAGCCTTCCGCCGTACGCTGACGGATGTCGGCAACCTGAAAGTTTTTCTCTAAGCTGTACATGACGCCTTCGCGCAACGCGCCGTCGGAATAACGCATTTGTTCAATTTGAAACACGTCAAATACCGCACTTAAAATTGCCAAACCCGGCACGAAAACATCGGCGCGATCTTCGTTTAGTCCGGATAACTTAAGCTGATCGAAGTGCGTGACTTGTAAGGTGCGTTCGATTAGTTGTTCCAATCGCTGTGCCGTGATAATGCCTTCGGGATCGTAATTGGCGATAATCGCCTGATGCACGGTTTTAATGGTGCCTGACGAACCCAATGCCGATTGCCAGCCCAGCTGACGGTATTCCCACGCCAAATCTTCAATTTTATTGACCGCACTTTGTCGCGCGCGGGCAAAATTTTGCGTAGAGATTTCACCGTTCGGGAAGAACTTTTTCGCAAAGCTGACACAGCCCATATGACGGCTTTCCGCCATCAACGGCGTAAAATTATCGCCGATAATGATTTCCGTCGAACCGCCGCCGATATCCACCACCAGTTTACGTCCGCTTTCCGGCTGGGTATGCGATACGCCGGCATAGATCATTTTGGCTTCCGTCTGTCCGCTGATAATGTTAATCGGATAAGGAAATACCGCTTGCGCCTGACGCAGAAACTCGTCGTTATTCACGGCGCGACGCAAAGTATAGGTGCCGACCACATTAACGTTTTCCGCACTAAACCCTTGTAAACGCTCGGCAAATAACGCCAGACAATTTACACCGCGGCTAATCGCCGCCTGGCTCAATACGCCGTTTTCATCCAATCCTTCCGCCAGCTGCACTTTTTGTTTTAGACGCGATAAAATCTGAATGGAACCGTTCACAATGCGCGCGACGATCATATGGAAACTGTTGGAACCCAAATCAATCGCAGCGATTTCACGTCCTTCATCGCGCTGCACGGGTGCAAATTCAAAATCTTCGTTATTCATATTATTCCTTAAAAATCAAATTGATAAAGCAGATCAAAGGCCTGATTTACGCCTGATACGGACTGTAAATAAAGCTGCGGTATCAACTTATAACGTAAAGTCACTTCCGCTAATCCGTCGAATAACCCCACGCCGTATTTCACCTGTAAACGCGGAGTAATATTGCCGCTGACCACTACTTTTGAACTTTCGCCGACTCCCGCCGTGCCGAGATTTAAATCCTGAATACCGAACGTCTCGCCGATGCCGCCGACCAGTTTACCGCTTTTGCCTAATCCCAAACCGAGCAAGGCGGCGCCGACGGAACCGCTGGAACCCGTCTCGCCGCTGTTTTCCAGCGAGCGACCGGTTAAAATATAGGATAACGCCTGATCCTGCGGCATACTCGGCTCGGAAAAGACTTCCACATTCGGGCTGTCCGCCAAGCCGATCACTTTAATCCCCGCCACTACGTTATTGTTTTCCATCGCTTCCGGATTGCGGATTGCCTCAATATTCAACATCGGTTGCGACGGCAAGCCGGAGAAGGCGATTTCGCCTTTACGGATCAACAGATCCTGCCCGAAAGAGGCGTAACGCCCGTTTTTCAACGCAATTTGTCCGTATAACCCCAAATTGCCTTTTTCTTGTTTTACCGCCAGTAAGCCTTGCAAATTGCTGTTCAAGCCGTAGGCATTGAAATTAACGTCATCACCGATACGGATTTTAAGATCGGATTCAATCGCCATACCCGATTTAGTTTTAACCGCCATTTTGGTCGGAAGTGCGGTCAAATTTTTATCCGTTTTTCCGTCTAAAATCACTTCGTCGCTGCTGACCGAAACCGCACTCTCCGGCAGACTTTCCACTGCAATTCTAGCCCAAGGCACGGCGACTTCGCCGGATAACCGTAGCAATTCGGGCGTTGCCTGCGCACTGACATCGGCGTTGATTTTCAGTTTCGCCATCGACGGAATATCGACCGAAAACCGCTCGGTTTTAACCTGTACGCGGCTGTCCCAGCGGTTTAAATCCTGCCAGTTTGCGTCACCGTTCAAATCTACGCGACTGTCGGGAGTTTGCACATAGCCGAGCAGGGTCGAACGCTTGCCGTGGAAGCTCAAATTCACTTCGCCGTCATTTAGCTCAAAAGGGAGCGACTTCATTTTGGCTTTTATTTGATCGACCGTAAAAGCGCCGTTCAATAGCGGAGAGTTTAAATCGCCGCCCACATTCAAATTCGCCGTCACCTCGCCGGATACGCTTTCGCCGCCGGATAACAGCTGATTAACCAAGTTCAAATTCAGTTGTGAAATCGCGAGCGAACCGCCCAATTTACGTCCTTTGGCAATATCCGACAGTTTGAGATCCATGCTGATATGCCCTTGCCGTTCCAAGCGGATATCGGATTTAAGTGACAAATTGTTATTTTCCAGCTGCCCGTTAAGGGTTAATTGCGGAACCGTCAATTTAAAGGTGCGATAGTCAATTTTATGTGCCAATCCGATCTCTTTGCCTTCCACTTGTAAGCTCACTTGCGGCGCTTTATCAGTGAACCAAGCGGCATTGCCCTTCGTATTTAAACTGCCTTTCAACAATTCTTTCCGCTCCGTCAGTTTATTCACTAAATCTAATTGCAAGCCTTTAATCTCAAAGGGAATCTCACCCGTTTGACCGACACGGAAGGTTTGCGGAAAACATAAATCGACATCCGGATTGTGCCAGCAATGGGCGGAAACTGTCGCCAGCAACCGTTTATTGTCATAATTGACTTGAATATTTTTATCGTTTGTCAAATTACCGATAGGCAATTTGATATCGATTTGATTCAAAATGCCTTGCCACGCCTGTGAAGTGCGGTCGAAATTACCGTATAAATTAAAGACTGCGGCGACGGGTTCGCCTTTGGCGCGCAAATGTAACTGATGGTTTTCCTCCCGTCCGGTCAGCCATAAATCGGCGCGGGAAAGATGAATATCGCCGTAATTAAATTCCGTCAGTTCCAAATCCACTCGTCCCTGAATTTGTTCCGCCACATTCACTTTGCCTTTGGCAAACAGCTTATTTAAACGCAAATCCTGAAACTGAATTTTATTGCCCTGTAATTCCAAATTTACATCGGGTTTGTCAATATCGCCCGCCAAGTTGACTTTACCGGTTAAAGAGGCGGATAAATCGGGCAGCAAACCGCGTAAATCGGGAGCGTTGATAGTCAAATTAAAATCCGATTGGCGACTGATTTTGCCTTGCGCCGTAATGTGGTTATCGCCGTAATTCAGTTGTAATTGTGCGATGTCCAATAAGGTTTGCTTACTTGCGCTAAGTTGTCCTTTTAAGCTCAACGCCCGTTTTGCCAAACTCCCCTGAATATCCAGCTCCGATAAATTCACTTGCCAGTTTTGTGCATCAACCTGCCCCGCAGATGCGATTTTGCCCGATAACACCGCCGGCCGGTTTTTCAAATAAGCGCCGAGATTGATTTTGTTTAAATCCGCCGTACTTTGCCATCGAAAGCCGTTTCGCCAATCCAGTTTGCCGTGCAAATGTAAATTGCCGTCCAAAGCGTTCAATTGCAGATTTTCAATATCCGCACGGGACAAACCGCCCTTGGCGGTCAAATCCAGCTGACTTGACGGAATTTGCATACCCGATGCCTGTCCGCTTAATTTCAACTGATAATCCAACAAGTTACCGTTAAGTTGTAAATCAATATCACGCACCTTTAATAGCGCGCTGTCCGCTTTATCCTTCACAAACGGATAATCAACGGAGGGACTGTGCAAATGAAGAGAGAACGGCGTTTTGGCTCGGTTTAATTCCACTTGCGCCGTTAATTCGGCGTTCACCGCGCCTTGTGTTTGCAGGGAAAGTGCGGTCTGATTTTTCAGCGTTCCTGAAAGTTGTAGCTGTGCCGTGCTTGGCGGTATAACGAGCCGTTCCGTCGCTTTCAACTGATAAGATTCCGTCTGCACCTTGAAATCCAACGGAAAATCGTTATTCAGTTGCATCTGCCCTTGTGCTTGTACTTTGCCGAGAGAGCTTTCAATATCCAATTTTTGCAGCCGTAGCAAATAATCCGTTACATCCGCTTGCAAGCGGAATGTTTCCACACGGATGTCCTGCTGCACTCGTTCGTCTTGAACTTGTTGATATTGCCAGTTTTTTCCCTCAATATTCCGAACATGAATATCAAACGGCAGCTGAATCTGTTGCAAGTTTGTCAATAACGGCGGTGTCAGGGTTTGTTCGATTTTCTCCCAATCAATCGCTCGGTTATCCGCTTCCTTAGGCGGTGCCTGTTGTTCGTCGGTGGAGGATTTCATCACGAAGGAAAAACCGTCGATTTGCGTCGGCGATAAAAT
>JBHBXR010000058.1:0-38541 GCA_041795785.1 Mesocricetibacter sp. | reverse complement strand
TTCTCTAATTCCGTTATTTTGGGTTAAAATACGCACTTTTAAAAATAAGCTCTATCAAATTGAGGATAATATGGCTACATATACTACCAGTGATTTCAAACCAGGTCTAAAATTTATGCAAGACGGCGAGCCTTGCGTTATTGTTGAAAATGAATTCGTTAAACCGGGAAAAGGTCAAGCGTTTACCCGCACCCGTATCCGCAAATTAATTTCCGGCAAAGTATTGGATGTAAACTTCAAATCAGGCACGTCAGTGGAAGGCGCGGATGTGATGGATTTAAACCTGACTTACTCTTACAAAGACGATGCCTTCTGGTATTTTATGCACCCTGAAACCTTTGAACAATACTCGGCGGATGCCAAAGCAATCGGCGATGCGGAAAAATGGTTATTGGATCAAGCGGATTGTATCGTTACTTTATGGAACGGCGCACCGATTTCCGTCACACCGCCGAATTTCGTTGAATTGGAAATCGTCGACACGGATCCGGGTTTGAAAGGCGATACCGCAGGTACCGGCGGCAAACCGGCAACCTTAAGCACCGGTGCGGTAGTAAAAGTGCCGTTATTCGTACAAATCGGTGAAGTGATCAAAGTGGATACCCGTTCGGGCGAATATGTTTCCCGCGTGAAATAATTATCAGATGTAAAAAAGCGGCATACTTCGGTATGCCGTTTTTGTCTATACAACATCGTAGATAAAGGGGCATAGTAGACAAAATTGCTAAGAAACGGCTCAATGTCTTATAGAGGAAGACGTTAACCCAATTCCGTTTGCCATTTTATCAGTGTTTGCTCCGTTTCGGGGGAAGCAAACAGGGCGCTGCCTGAGACCACCCAATCAATATCCAGTTGGTTGACTTTTTTAGCCAGCTCAAGATTCATTGAGCCGTCCACGGTAATCAACTTGTGCGGGCGTTCCGTGCCGAGCATTTCTAATGTCTGTTTAATGCGTTCAAGCACGGTCCGTTCGTCCGCTTTCTTACCCGTTCTCGGATCAAGCGTTAAAAGCTGAATTAAGTCCACTTGCGGCAGGTAATCCTGCAATAAAGAAAGATCCGTTTTGGGACAAATGCTGATACCGCACAACGGCGGATGATCCTGCGCATTCAACCAGGTGTAAACTGTACTGAGATTCTCATCCGTTTCAATTTGCAGGGTAATAATATCCGCGCCGGCATGAAAACAGCTTTGCGCTACGGAAAGCGGATCTTTTACCATTAAATGTACGTCTTTGATAAAAGGATGCGCAAACTGTTTTACGGCTATACTTCCCACGGTAAACAACGGCGAAAATTGTCCGTCCGCAATATCAAAATGCAATAACTGCAATTGTCGCCGAGATAATATTGATAAGGTTTCCGATAATTTTAACCAATCGGAAGCCAAAATGCCGACGCTGATCGGCTGAGATTTTAAGCGTGAAATCAACCGCACTTTATCTGTGTTCGACGTATCAGCATTCATTGTCAAAACTCTCCGGCATCACCCAATCAAAGATTTTTTTACTTCTGCTGCCGGTCATCAACGGCTCCAGTTCGGCAACACAGCGGTGATAATGCGGAGTTTTGCGGTGTTCTTCCAATGCTTGTTCGTTCACATATACTTCATAGGCATAAAAACGCGTTTTCACTTCCGGATCGCGTAATACGTCAAAACGCAGATTACCCGGCTCTTTGCGGGTGCCTAAATGATTGCGTTCAAACACTTCCAGAAATTCCCGTTCTTTTCCTTCTTTAATATTAATTTCAACCAGCATTGCAAACATAATGACTCCTTAATTGCCAAGCAATGAAAAGAGCGGTAAGAAAACTCTTACCGCTGAAGGCTTAAATTAAGCGTTTTTTTCGTCTAAATAAAGTTGATAGGCTTTTTCTGCGTTCTCGCCGCCGTGTACAACCGCATGTACGGCTTTCAGCATGGCAATAGGCGCGTCGGATTGGAAAATATTGCGTCCCATATCCACCCCTAATGCACCTTGATCAATGGCTTTATAGCACATATCCAGCGCTTCCGCTTCAGGCAGTTTTTTACCGCCGGCAATCACAATCGGCACCGGACAACCCGCCGTTACACGTTCAAAACCTTTATCCACATAATAGGTTTTGATAATGTGCGCGCCCATTTCCGCCGCAATACGGGTTGCCAATGAGAAATAACGCTGATCGCGCGCCATATCCTTACCGACACCGGTAACCGCCATCGTCGGCATACCGTAACGCGTGCCTTGGTCAACCAATTGAATGATATTTTTAATGGATTGATGTTCGTATTCGGAACCGATATACACCTGTGCCGCCATCGCAGACACATTTAAACGCAATGCGTCTTCAATGCACACCGCAACGGCTTCGTTCGACAATTCGGTTAAAATCGAATTCGCCCCGGAAGCGCGCAATACCACCGGTTTACGGGTTTGCGGCGGCACCACGCTACGCAAAATGCCGCGCGTACACATTAGTACGTCGGTATATTCGAACAACGGCGCAATATGCAGATCAATACGCTCCAATCCGGTAGTCGGACCTTGGAAATAACCGTGATCAAAGGCTAACATAATGGTTTTCCCCGTTTTCGGATTAAAAATATCCGCCAAACGGGACTGCATACCCCAATCCAATGCGCCGGCGCCTTTCAAATAAAACGCCTTGTTGGTTTGCGGTCGATCCAACCCGAAATCTTTACCGTCCTTGATGTCATCTAAATCTGCCATTATTTTCTCCTATTCATAATTAGAAATTGTAGTTATCGATATTGTCTTTAGTAAAGACCACGCGCTCAGGCAACAGGATAATACCGTTACCTTCCGCTTCGTAATCGTAACCTTGTACTTTGTTCGGCGACACTTCAACCGTGCCGATGCCTTGCACGTCCAGTTTATCGCCCACTTTCAGCGTTTTGCCTTTTAATAAATCATTGACAACGGAAACGGAAATTTTACCCTGTTGCACAACATCCCATAGCCCGAATTGTTTCACTGTGCCGCGTTTTACATAAGGGCGCATCACATTCGGCGTACTGAAACCGACAATCACTACGCTGCTGACTTTCAGGTTTTCCGCCGCTTGCGCCGCTGCCGGCAGTGCATTAGCGTCCGGTGCGATAATGGCGTCTAAATCCGGATAGGCTTTCAAAATCCCTTCCGCCGTTTGCAATGATTTAATCGCATCATTATAACCGAATTGCGTGGTCACGATTTCCCATTCAGGATGTTCTTTCGCAATTTTCTCTTTCGCAGCGGTCACCCATTGGTTTTGATCGGTAACCGTCGGGCTTGAATAGAAAAACGCCACTTTTGCTTTCGGTTTACTGATCTGACTTGCCGCCATATCCACCAACATAGAGCCTAACTGAACCGGTGTGCCTTGGTTGATATAATAGCTGCGGCATTCCGGTTTTACGTCCGAATCCCAAGTCAGCACTTTCACACCGCGTTTCATGGCGCGTTGTAGTGTGGAACATAAACCGTCGGGAGAAACCGCCGAAACGATAATTGCATTATAGCCCTGATTGACAAAGTTATTAATCAACTGTACTTGGTTGGATACGCTCGGTTCGGTCGGTCCGTCATAGGTGACATCCACGCCTAAGGTTTTGCCCATATCCGTTGCACCTTGTCCGCCGCTGGTGAAGAAACCGACCCCAACCAATTTAGGAATAAAGGCGATACGGTCGGCTGCCTGAGCCGCCGTCACGGCGGATAAACCAAGAGCAATGGCAAGTGCGGTCGCTTTTAATTGAGTTTTCATACTAGATTCTCCTTGAGTTGAGTTATGAATGAATGTGTCGTCGAACCCATTGCATAACAGCGCCATAATGCAAACTGACAGATTTTCCGATTAACACGATGATAAGTAATGCGCCCGATAAGGCACTGGAAATTTCATTCGGCACGCCGACCATTTGTAAGCCTTGTTGTAAATAACCGATAAGCAAGGCTGCGATAGCGGTACCGATAATCGAACCCGAACCACCGTAAATATTGGCACCGCCAAGCACTACTGCCGTCAGTACGGGCATTAACAATGAGCTGCCGAGATCAGAACGCGCCGAGCCGAAATAAGACACCAACAAAACGGCGACAAAAGCGGCAACCAGTCCGATGGAGGAATAAATAATCAGTAAAGTTTTCTTAATCGGCACGGCACTGTAACGGGAGGTTCGTTCGCTTTGCCCGATTAAAAACGTGCTTCTGCCGACGCTGGTTCGGTGCATTAACAACCAAAATAGCGCAGTCATCAACAGGAAATAAATTATCGGCGTCGGAATACCGAACAGGCTCTGATTGGCAAAATCCAATAAAGAATCGGGAAAACCGCCGATCCCTTCGTAACCGGTGGCGCCGGCAAAACCGGACAGCAATAAGGCGCCGCCGCCGAATAAATACATGGTGCCTAACGTAATCACCAACGGATTGACTTTAGTGTACAGAATTAATGCGGCATTGATTAATCCGCACAGCACACCGACCACAAAAGTCAACGGAATCGCCGCCATCAACGGCACATCGGATTTAAACAACACGCCGAGAAAAATCGCGCATAGTCCCACGGTGGAGCCGAAGGAAATATCCATACCGCCGCTGACGATAATCATGGTCAACGGCAATGCCAACATACCGATATAAATAAAATCGCTGGTACTGTAAAGCAACACGTTTAAATCCAACATTCTCGGATTAATCATGCCGAAACCCAAGATTTCGATAATCACAAGGCAGAATAACGTCAGTTCCCAACCGTATTTTTTTAGCGTCAACATTATTCTTCCTCCCTATTTTGACGGCGCCTTATTTGTTGACGGAACTTCATCGTCTTTTAGAAAACGGGCGTAACGTTGCAATTTCAGATTGTTGGCAATCATCACCCGAATCCGTCCGTCAAAGACCAATACTGCCAAGAGCACAATCCCTGCCACGAAATTATTCCAATATGCCGGCACTTTCAGTAACACCAAAATAGTGTCGATTTGAATCAGGAAATAAGCGCCTAACACAGCACCGACCACATTCCCCGCGCCGCCCAACAAACTAATACCGCCGAGTACGCAAGCGGCAATGGCTTTCATTTCCAAGCCGTTACCCGTCGAGTTCGGCACGAAACCGATTTGTGAGGCGAAGACAACTCCGGCAATCGCCGCCATCATACCGTTTAAAGTAAACGCAATAATTCTGACCCGATCAATACGTACGCCTAATTGCAATGCGCCTTGCAAATTATCGCCCACGGCATAAAAATTACGCCCTGCGGTAGCTTTTGTCAGAAAGAAATAGGCGCTAATAATCAATATAATCACTAACCAGCCGATCGGTGAAATCTGCAACAGCACCGGCTCGGATAAGGTTTTTAACTCTTGCGGCAAGCCCTCAATCCATTTACCGCCGGTAATTAACAGCATAATTCCTTTATAAAGCCCCAATGTACCCAAGGTCGCCACAATTGCCGGAATGCGTAAAATCGTCACTAAAATCCCGTTCAGCAAGCCCGCCAATAAACCGCAGCCCAATGTCAGCGCAAAAGCGCTCCACAACCCGTATCCCGCATTCAGCAAACTCCCCGCCGCCACAGCGCACAACCCCATCGTGGAACCGACGGATACGTCGATATTGCGGGTTAAAATCACAAAACTTGCCCCGATTGCCAACAGCATCACAATCTGTGCGGAGTTGAAAATCATCGTCAATGTCTGTAAATGAAAACCGCTGCCGACCAAACTTAACAATAAAAAGAGCAAGCCGATGGCAATTAAAATGGTCAGTTCGCGGTTATCCTGTATGAGTTTCCACATCGTCTTTTCTCCTTATAAATGTGAACCGCCGAATGCCATCTGCATAATATTATTAGTATTAATTGCGTCACCAAGCAGCGAATCGCCCACTTGACCGTCGTGCATCACCAATACCCGATCGGACATTTTCTCGATTTCTTCCAAATCCGACGAAATAAATAAAATCGCTACGTTCTGTTTGGCAATGCTTTTAATCAACTGATAAATATCGGCGCGGGCGCCGACATCCACGCCGCGGGTCGGTTCATCGACAATCAACAATGCCGGATTGGCTTCAAGGCATTTGGCAATCAATACTTTTTGTTGATTGCCGCCGGACAACGTACGCGCCGCCTGCTGCTCGTCATTGAATTTAATCCCGATGGCGCGGTAATAGCGTTCCAAAATGGCGCTTTCTTTTGCCGTATCCAACCAAAATCCCATATTGTTATAAGTCAGTCCGCACACATTCCAAGTTAGCGGCGCATCCAAATATAACCCCGAAGCTTGCCGATCTTCCGGCAAATAAACAATGCCTTCTTCCAAGCGTTCTTTAATGGTCAACGCGCTGATTTCCCGCTCCAGAAAAAAGATCTCTCCTCGTTTTTTATTACGCAACCCGTACAAAGTCTCCGCTAATTCCGTGCGTCCCGCGCCGACCACGCCCGCCAAGCCGAGAATTTCCCCCGGATAAATATGAAAAGAAATATTTTTAAATCCTTCACCGGTCAGATTTTTTACTTCTAAGATCGGTTTATCCTTGGATTTAATACGATTATGACCGGGCAGTTCCAACCACAATTTTTGGCTGTCGCTTAATTGCGTGCCTTTAGATTTCGGTGTAATTGCCGCAATCACTTCATCACGTTGAAGATCTCCCGTTTTCCCTGCCAAGGCAATATAACCGTCGCGCATCACACTGATTCGATGGGAAATTTGCCACACCTCCGGCAATTTATGGGAAATAAACACAATGCCGACGCCTTTGCTTAACAATGAATTGATTTTCTTAAACAGGTTCTCGGTCTCCGCCGGCGTTAAAGAAGCCGTCGGTTCGTCCAAAATTAAAATAGAGGCATTGCGCATTAAGCCGCGCATAATTTCCACCAACTGCTGATCCGCCACATCTAACGAACCCGCCAACATATCCAGTTTCAAATGGGAGTGCAGTTCCTGTAAAAGTGCGGTCAGTTTTTCTTCCGTTTTATCGGCTTTGCTCAAACCGAACAAAATGTTTTCTTGTACGCTGAGATTCGGAAATAACAACGGTTCCTGCGGAACCAAATAGATACCCAACTGATGCGCTTTGGCGGGTGATAAACCGCTTTGAATCTTGCCGTGAATTTCTAATTCGCCGCTGTCTTGCTGCTGAATTCCCGCGATGATTTTCATCAACGTGGATTTGCCCGCACCGTTACCGCCCAATAAGGCGTGTACTTCTCCCGCATATAAAGAAAAATCAATATCTTTAAGCACTTCCACACCGGAGAAGGATTTGCTGATATTGTGCGCCTGTAACAGGCAGTTTCCGTTTGAAATCTGTGATGGCATTTTTCACTCCTTTGAGAAGATGAACAAATGTATTTTTTTATTATCAATTTTTCATTATATTAGAGATTAATCAGGCAAATTTCTGAGATCAAGATCACAAAATTTAGATGTAATTATGCTAAATCGATTATTTTTTATCGAAAAAGTGATCTTCATCACGCTTTAATAAAAAATTCAAAAAGAACAATTGATAATAAATTAAAACAAATGAATAATACTTTTAACCTATTTTGGGAACGGAATATGAACGACATTAAAACGGAACAACACGAAAATATACAAGTAATGAGCGAGGAAGAACTGCTCGCCCGCATTGCGTGGTTTTATTATCACGACAACCTTACTCAAGGAGAAATCGGTGATAAATTGAAACTGCCGCGCTTAAAAATATCCAGATTATTGGAAAAAGGACGTCAATCGGGAATTATTAAAGTCCAAATTAATTCCCGTTTTACCGGTTGTTTGGAATTGGAAGAAGCTTTACAACAATATTTTGATCTTAAGCATATTCGCATATTGCCCGAATTGGAACAGCATGAAATCAACGAACGTTTAGGTGTCGGCGCCGCCCAAATGCTGATGTCGCTACTCAAACCCAACCAAATTTTGGCGATCGGTTTCGGCGATACCATTATGAAAACGCTGAAATACGCCAACGAATTTATTACGCATAACGCCATTAAGCTAATCACGCTCTCCGGTGGGGTGGGGCCTTATATGAAAGGAATTGGTCAGCTGGACGGTTCCTGCTCGGTCAGTATTATCCCGGCACCGTTAAGGGCTTCTTCCGTTGAAGCCGCCAAGCTGTTTAAGCGTGAAGCTTGCGTCAGAGATATTATGCTGGCGGCGTGCAGTGCCAATGCCGCCATTGTCGGTATCGGCGCTACCAGACAGCAAGGGCAGGCGACGTTATTGCGCACCGGCTATATTACGGAAGAAAAACAGCAAATTATCCGCCGGCAAGGGGCGGTCGGTGATATTTTGGGCTATTTTATGCGCAAAGACGGTTCTCTACAGCCCGATATGCCGTTGCACGAGGAACTGATCAGCCTGTCTTTGGACAATCTGCGCAAAATTCCCAACGTAATCGGCATTGCGGGCGGTGCAGATAAAGTGGAAGCTATTTTAAGCGCCTTGCACGGTAAACATATTAATTCATTGGTAACGGAAGAAAAAACGGCCCGTATGATGTTAGCGCAGTTGGTTTAGCAGGTTAGTTGTATTCGGGGCTTGACTTTCTTCCCGATTCGGAAGGAGAAAAGAATGAATCATCAAGCAACTTATCTTATGGCATTGGATGCCGGTACCGGCAGTGTCAGAGCGGTTATATTCGACTTGGAAGGTAACCAAATTGCCGCAGCGCAACGGGAATGGACGCACTTATCCGATCCCGATATTCCCGGTTCAATGGAATTTGATTTGCCGCGTAACTGGCAACTCACTTGTGATTGCATCCGCCAATCTTTATTGAAAGCGCAAATACAGCCTGAACAAATTGCGGCGATTTCCACTTGCTCGATGCGGGAAGGTATTGTGCTTTATGATGAACGCAAACAACCGATTTGGGCTTGCGGCAATGTGGATGCGCGCGCGACGGAAGAAGTCAAAACACTCAAACAACTGAATAACGGCACATACGAACAAACGCTTTATCACATCTCGGGACAAACGTTGGCTTTGAGCGCTGTTCCCCGTTTATTATGGCTGGCAAATCATCGACCTGATATTTACCAACGTACTAAAGCCGTTACTATGATAAGCGACTGGTTGGCTTTTATGCTTAGCGGTGAATTGGCGGTTGAACCGTCCAATGCGGGCACCAGCGGCATTCTGAATCTCGCTACCCGCCAATGGGCGCCCGAAGTATTGGAAATGGCGGGGCTAAATCCGGATATTCTCACTCCGGTCAAAGAAACGGGCACCTTATTAGGCTCGGTTTTAGCACAAACAGCGGAACAAACCGGTTTGAAAAGCGGTACGCCCGTTGTAGTCGGTGGCGGTGACGTACAGTTAGGTTGTGCCGGTTTAGGCATCACCGAACCTTCACAAGCGGCGGTTATCGGCGGTACTTTCTGGCAACAGGTCGTCAACCTGCCTAAGCCCGTTACCGATCCGGAAATGAACGTACGCATTAATCCGCACGTCGTCACCAATTTGGCTCAAGCCGAGTCCATCAGTTTTTTCACCGGTCTGACGATGCGCTGGTTCCGCGATGCGTTTTGCGAAGAAGAAAAAAGACTGGCGGATCGTTTAGGCGTGGATGCTTATACGTTGTTGGAACAAATGGCGGAAAGAGTTCCCGTCGGTTCCAACGATGTCATTCCGATTTTCTCCGATGCCATGCATTTCAAGTCTTGGTATCATGCCGCTCCGTCATTTATCAATCTATCCATTGATCCGGAAAAATGTAATAAACCCGTTTTATTCCGTGCATTGCAAGAAAATGCGGCGATTGTATCTTCTTGTAACTTGGATCAAGTGGAAAAATTTTCCGGAGTAAAATTGACCTCCATTGTTTTTGCCGGCGGAGGTTCAAAAGGAAAATTGTGGAGCCAAATCCTCGCCGACGTAACCGGTTTGACGGTAAATATCCCGGTGGTAAAAGAAGCGACCGCACTAGGTTGTGCCATTGCAGCGGGTGTCGGCGTGGGGATTTATCCTTCTTTATCCGAAGCAGGTAAAAAACTGGTAAAATTTGAACGCAGGCACATACCGAATCCGGAACATTATGCGTTATATCAATCACATAAAACCAAATGGGCGCAAGTTTACCGTAAACAATTACAGCTGGTGGACGAAGGCTTAACAACTTCCTTGTGGAAAGCGCCGGGTTTGTAGCACGATACCCGACTTCCAATTTCCTCTCAGGGATTATCCTAGATCAAAATAATCGAAGATAATCCCTAAATTTTTGCGCTCTTTTTATCTAAACGGAGTAAAATGAAAACAGTAGGTGCTGTCAAGGTACCTTTCTTGTCTTACGTATTTTGCCGTTCAGATTTCACATACAACATCGTTCATTGTGGACAAAACCAAATCAGCCGTACCGATAAATTCCTAATCTATAGCGGAGGAGCTTATGAAACTGTTCACCCTTTTATCACGGATATTAATCGTATTATGTTTCCTGCCCGCACCTACTTGGGCGGAAACCCTTTGGCAGGTGAAAGACGTGCCGAATGTACAGTTGCAAGATGCGACGCAATATGTCACCGATCCGGATTCGGTTATAAATGCGGAAGAAACCGCTAAATTAAATGCGCTTATTGCGCATATCCGCAAGGAAAGCAGCGTGGAAATTGCCGTAGTTATTCTGCCTGCAATAGACAGTACCCGCTATGCCAATGCTAAAGATTTTGCCACCGAACTGTTTAATTACTGGAAAATCGGTGATCAACAAGACAGGGGCTTACTTATTTTATTGCTGACCCGTCAGGATCAACGCGAAATCGCAATGGAAACCGGTTACGGTATTGAAGGTGATTTGCCGGATATATTGACTAAAAAGATTCAAGTCCGCACCATGGTGCCGCTGTTTAAAGAAGGTAAATATGGCGCAGGAATGTTAGCCGGCGTAGAAGAAATCGGTAAAATTTTTACCGGTACATCAGAACTGGCAAAACTACTTGAAGACGAAAAAGAAGAAGAATTGCCAGTCTCTACTTTGGGGATGATTTTAATCGCGAGCGGCAGTTTGGCTTTATTCGCTCTCATGCTAACTCTGAAAAAACAGATCAATAAAGCCGAATCTTCCGGCAAACGCTGGGGACTCAAAATTGTATTTTTTATCTGTTGTATAGTATCTATACTGGTTTTACCATTAATGCTAATTTATTTTTATGTCTATCGAGTGTTGACGACACCTAGAAAATCAACCGACGATGATGAAGACGGCGATGAGGACTATGAAAGCAGTTCCGATAGCGATAGCGGAGGTTCATGGGGCGGTGGCAGCAGCGGAGGCGGTGGCTCAAGTACACGCTTTTAAGCGTATATTTCATTATGCGGAACTTATGTAATCATAACAGTGATAACATGAGTTCCGCTTCTAGATACGGTCAAAAAGAAGTGAATAACCCCCAATCAAAGAGCGCCATAAGGCATAATGAAACAAAAAGATACGGGATTTCGGCAGTAGTTTAGTGAGAGATTTACTAGGGTTCGTTCCGTGCTTCCGAATCATCTTCACGCGGACGATAAAAGCGCGCGCAGATCACACCGAGTTCAAATAACAAACACATCGGAATGGCAAGTAAAGTTTGTGAGAACACATCGGGAGGCGTTAGCAACATACCGATAACAAATGCCGCAACAATGATATAGGGGCGTTTTGCAACTAAATCTTGCGGCGTGGTTACGCCCGTCCAACACAGCAGAATAATGGCGACCGGCACTTCAAAACAGACACCGAAAGCCAAAAAAATAGTTAACACGAAATCCAAATAGCTGCTGATGTCGGTCGCAATAACAACACCTTCCGGCGCAGTGGAAGTCAAAAAGCCGAAGGCTATCGGAAAAACCACATAATAGGCAAATGCGACGCCGGCATAAAATAAAATAGTGCTGGAAAATAACAGCGGATAAATCAAGCGCTTTTCATGCTGGTATAAAGCGGGGGCTACAAACGCCCAAACCTGATACAGCAAATAGGGAACGGAAACAAATACCGCCGCAATTGCAGTCAGTTTAATCGGGGTAAAAAACGGCGTCGCCACATTGGTAGCGATCATACTCGCTCCTTGCGGCATCACTTCCAACAGCGGAGAAGCGACTAAGTGATAAATATCATTGGAGAAATACACTAACCCTAAAAAGACGATTAACACAAAAACGACGCAACGTAATAAACGGTTACGCAGTTCTAACAGGTGGCTGATCAAGGGTTGGCTTTCTTCGACGCTCATAGAGTTCTCTGACAATAATACTTAGCTATTCTGTTTAGGTTGGACGGGCGGTGCGTCTTCAGCAGGATGATATTGTTCGATATAATGCGCCAGTTCATCATCCAGCTCAGCCAATTCTGCTTGTTCCGCCGGTGAAAGTGCAGTCGGATTTTCAGCCGTTTTTTCTACTGCGTCGGATTGATTCGGAATATCCCGAGCAGTTTGCGCATTGGCTTCGCGCACATCTTTGATATGTTCTTCAATGGATTTGTTGGCATCCGCCGCTTGTTTTTCCAAATCGTTTTTCATTTTTTCTGCGGATTCTTTCAGCTCTTCCACTGTTTTTGCCAAATCCGGCGAAAGGGATTTCAGATTCAGATGTTCCGCTTTCTTAATGCTTTCCTGCAATTCCTGTAATTTCAGTTCTTGGTTCAGCTCGTTTTGCACATTGGCAGCCAAGCCGCGGATAGTCCGCACCCAACCCATTACCGTACGAATTGCCACGGGTAAACGTTGCGGACCCAGTACTACTAAGCCCACAAAGAATACCAACATTAATTCAGAAAAACCGATGTCAAACACAGATTATGCCTGTTCTTTTTCTTTTGCGTTTTCTTTTGTAGCGGCGGTTTCTTCATCGTGTTTTAACGATTTAAACTCCGCATCTTTCGGCTCATCCTGCATGGCTTTTTTAAAGCCTTTGACGGATTCACCCAAATCGGAACCCAAGGTTCTTAATTTTTTTGTACCGAACAGTAATACCACAATTGCAACAATAATAAGCAGTTGCCAAATACTGATACCGCCCATAGCTTTTCCTCTCTGATAGATGTAAAAAAAAATTCTGTGTGAATATAACGTTTTTAACTCATCCGAACAATAGCCAACTTGAATTATTTTTTCATTTTGTGACATTGATTTACTTCAATTTGACACAGGTCATCCAAATAAATAAAACGCTCAAAAAAAACACCGCACTTAACCACCCCGGCAATACGGCAAACTGCCAAAGGGTGCCTAAAAAAATCACACTGCCCATAATTAAGGCACAATAGCGTCGGTAATAACCTTCTTTTCTCGTCAGTTTTCTATTAATTTCAATTAATTGTTTGGAAATTTCTTTTTGTTCCTGCAACGCCTCAAACAAAGTTTCCGGCAATTCGGCAAGATGTTCGCGCATATAAGGCAGTTTACGTTTTACATTTTTCAATAACGCCTTAACGCCCACTTGTTCATCCAGCCAATTTTGTAAGAACGGCTTGGCGGTATCCCATAAATCCAGTTGCGGATACAGCTGCCGCCCGAGTCCTTCAATATAAAACAAGGTTTTTTCCAACAGAACTAACTGCGGTTGCACCTGCATATTAAACTCACGCGCAACATTAAATAAATTTATCAATGCATGGGCGAAAGAAATCTCCGCCAACGGCTTGGCGAATACCGGTTCGCATACTTCACGAAACGCCTGCTCAAAGGCATCAATATCCGTATCTTTCGGCGTCCAACCGGATTTTACGTGCATTTCCGCTACTCGGCGGTAATCGCGATTAAAGAATGCGACGAAACATTCCGCCAAATAACGTTTGTCATGCTCGCCCAAACGTCCGACGATGCCGCAGTCAATACCGATATATTGCGGGTTGTCGGGGTGTTCGCGGCTGACAAAAATATTGCCCGGATGCATATCCGCATGGAAAAAACTGTCCCGAAAAACCTGTGTGAAAAACACTTGTACGCCGCGTTCCGCCAGTAATTTCATATCGGTGCCGTTTTGTTCCAACGCCTCAATATCCGACACCGGAATGCCGTAAATACGCTCCATGACGATCACGTTCTGATGGCAAAACTCCTGATACATAGTTGGAATATAGAGCATCGGACTGTTTTCAAAATTTGCCCGTAACTGCACTGCATTGGCCATTTCACGACGCAAATCCAATTCATCACGCAAGGTTTTTTCGTATTCACGCACCACTTCCACCGGACGAAGACGGTAACCTTCCGAGTTTAAACGAGGAATCCAACTTGCCAGCATATACATCAAACTTAAATCCGCTTCAATTTCAGGTTCGATATTCGGACGAATCACTTTAATCACGACTTCTTTACCGGCGTTTGGTTGCGTGTCGTTAAAACGGGCGGTATGTACTTGCGCGATAGAAGCGGATGCTAAAGCGGTTTCATTGAAATCCGTAAACCAAGTTTCCAGTTTTCCGCCTAGCGCCCGTTCGATTTGCTGACGGGCGATTGCCCCGTCATAGGCTTCAACCTGATCCTGTAATAACGCCAATTCATCGGCAATTTCGGGACGAAACAAATCACGGCGGGTGGAAAGCATTTGCCCCAATTTAATCCATACCGGTCCTAACTCCTGCAAGGCTAAACGCAGACGCAACCCGTAGGCTTTGTCTTTATGCCGATTGCGCAACCAAAACAAAGTCTGCCGCCAACAGCGAATCGGGCGGGTGTAACGGTTGTGCGGTAACGCTTCATCTAATCCGTAACGTAAAAAAGTACGGATAATTTTGCACATACGGGCGAAATTTTTAATATTCATCAGGCTAGATTTTTAATTTTTCGTTCTAAAAGTGCGGTTTGTTTTTCAAGCGTTTTTACTTGATCACAAAAATCGGCAATCGCCAAACTCGGCGCAATCAATTCGTATTCTTCGGTCAAACGTTCTCCCCAATATCGTTGGCTCTGCGTTGTTTTAGACTTAAAGTCATTCATCAATTTACGCCCGAAATCCACAGCGCTGTATGCCGCGACATCGCCGATATAATAAGAAAGCAGTTCGGCCGGATCTTTTTCCAGAAACTCAATCAAAGCGACAAAGTCCTGCAATACTTGCAAATCCCCGTTCAAAACAATGGATTTATCGTTAATATATTGACTTAGCTCGTTTTTTTTAGGGAATTTCAACAATAAACCTGGGGCCACATCTACTGCGCAATCGGATACGCCTTCATATTGGTGCAATAAATCAATCCGTTGTGCGGAAAAAATAAAATAAAGCTGTAAATCAAGGCGTTGAAAATGTACCGCTAACACTTTATCGCTTAATTTACGCAAATAGGGATCACAGTGTTCCGTACGGCGGAGCAATTCGTTCAACGCCGTTTCCAAACCGCCGTTAAGCAGTTGCGGCAACATCAGCTGTTGTTTTAAGGTATTGAAATCGGGGAACATAAGGATTCCTTAAAATTTATAACCGCGGTGCAATGCTACAATACCGGCACTGAGATTGTAGTAACTGACTTGTTCAAACCCCGCGTCATCCATCATTTCTTTCAATATGTCCTGCTCAGGGTGCATTCGGATGGATTCCGCCAGATAACGGTAACTGTCGCCGTCATTTACCACCACTTCGCCGATTTTCGGCAAAATATTAAAAGAATAAAAATTATAAACTTTACTTAACGGATCTAAAATCGGTTTGGAAAATTCCAATACCAGCAAACGCCCGCCCGGTTTTAATACGCGATACATCGAACGCAACGCTTTGTCTTTGTCCGTGACGTTGCGCAAGCCGAAACTGATAATCACGCAATCAAAGGTATTATCCGGAAAAGGCAGCGCTTCCGCATTCGCTTGCACATAATTTACATTGCCGACTACGCCCAAATTACGCAATTTATCGCGTCCCACTTCCAACATTGAAGAATTGATATCAGCAAGAATCACTTCACCTTTTTCACCGACCATGCGGGAAAACTTCGCCGTAAAATCCCCCGTGCCGCCTGCCAAATCAAGCACTTTATGCCCTTTACGCACACCGCTGCAATCGATGGTAAAACGTTTCCAAACGCGATGAATACCGAATGAAAGCAGGTCATTCATTAAATCATATTTTGCCGCTACGGAATGAAAAACCTGCGCCACCATTTTCTGCTTTTCGCCCTTGGCGACGGTTTTAAAACCGAAATGAGTGGTTTCTTCGTTTTGCGATGAAAAGTGCGGTTGGTTTTGTCGGAGATTTTCGGAATGGGACATGATCGTTTGCTCGTTAAAAATTAAATTGTGCTTAGCATAGCAAAAGTTAAAAAAAAAGCCCAGCAATAGCCGGGCTTTCCGATATCAATTCATTGATAAATTATTCTGCAACAACGATAACGTTCAATGTTGCGAATACTTCGCCGTGAAGTTGGAATTTAACGTCGTGATCACCAAGGGTACGAATCGGACCGGTGGATAAACGAACTTCGCTTTTCGCGACTTCAACGCCTGCGACAGTGACTGCTTCGGCGACATCACGCGTAGTGATAGAACCGAATAAACGACCTTCATCACCCGCTTTAGAAGCGATGGTGACTGAGCCTAACGCCGTTAATTGCGCTGCGCGGGTTTGCGCTTCAGCTAACGCTGCAGCCGCTTTCGCTTCCAATTCAGCGCGACGTGCTTCGAAATGCTCAATATTGGCTTTGGTTGCCATAACTGCTTTACCTTGCGGGATCAAGAAGTTACGTGCAAAACCTGATTTAACATTTACTTGATCGCCCACGTTACCTAAGTGAGCAATTTTATCTAAAAGAATTACTTGCATTACCGAATCCTCTCCTAATTACTGATGATTGTCAGTGTACGGAAGTAACGCTAAATAACGGGCGCGTTTGATTGCGCGGGCTAATTGACGTTGATACTTCGCACGAGTACCGGTAATACGGCTTGGAACAATTTTGCCGCTCTCTGTAATGTAGTTCTTTAATGTAGCAACATCTTTATAATCGATTTCCACTACATTTTCCGCGGTGAAACGGCAGAACTTACGACGACGGAAATAACGTGCCATTTGGCTAGTCTCCTAATCTATAAATTCGATTTGCTCGGCGTGTAACACTAATTGGCTTAAACCGTTTGCGGTTTTATGCGTGCTGATAAAGCCCGCCACCAACAATTTACTGCCGACCGTAATGCTTTGAGTTTTTTGAATTAATTGATTGCCGCTAATCTGAACCGGTATTTTACACCACGCTTGGCGGCTAAATCCCGCTTCGGTTTGTTCGGAACGATGCTCCAGCCAAATTCGGCAGTGTTCGATTCCGTTAGGGCTTTTTGTCCGTTTCGGCGTATCCGTCACCTGACCGATAAGCGAAAAACGGTTATCAATTTTCAAATTACTCTTCAGCATCCTCAAAATCGTTGTTTTCAACTTCAGCTGAAGCGCGACGTTCGTCTTTCGCTTTAACCATTGGGGACGCTTCTGTTACGGCGTGCTTAGTACGAATAATTACGTTACGAAGAATTGCGTCGTTGTAACGGAAAGTTGTTTCTAGCTCGTCGATGACTTCTTGAGGCGCTTCTACATTCATAAGCACATAATGTGCTTTGTGTAATTTATTGATTGGGTATGCTAATTGACGACGACCCCAATCTTCTAGGCGATGAATTTGACCGCCAGCTTCTTTAACAGAACCTGTATAACGTTCAATCATGCCGGGTACTTGTTCGCTTTGGTCCGGATGAACCATAAACACGATTTCGTAGTGACGCATTACTGCTCCTTACGGGTTAATCAGCCTCCGACTGTAAGACCAGTCACCAATCTTGCGGAAGCAAGGAACGAAAATTGGAATGTGACTGCAAGGTGCGGATTATACAGAGTTCGAAATGAAAGTACAAGCAGAAAATTGCATAAAAACCGACCGCACTTTGCGACATAATCGGCAAAACAGAGTTACTGTTTGTTCTCTTTATTTGTATCCTTACGCAAAGACACCATTAACTGATCGATTTTAAAATTTTCGGTGTCGATGATCTCGAATTTATATTGTTCATACAAAACAAAATCCGTCTTTTTCGGCACTTTTCGTAGCATATACATCATAAAACCGCTGATGGTCTCGTAGTTTTCCTGATTGGGGAACGATTCGATATCCAACGCACGCATCACGTCTTCAAGGGGCGTGGAACCGTCAATCAGCCATGAATCTTCATCGCGGCGCACAATTTGTTCCTCCTCACTGGAAACCAATTCGCCCATCACAATACTCATCACGTCATTAAGCGTCACAATGCCGACCACCAAAGCATATTCATTGATAATGACCGCAAAGTCTTCCCCTGAGGACTTAAACAGCTCAAGCACTTCAAACAGCGAGAGAGTGTCCGGAATAAACAAGGCTTTGCGCAACACGCGGCTGTCCGTCAATTTCACGTTTTCTTCTTGCAAATAACAGGTTAAAAGAGTGTGTGACTCCACATAACCGAGGATTTTATCCAATCCGTTATCGCAAATCAGCAGTTTGGAATGAGAGTTTTGAGTCAGCGTTTCCAACACCGCCTGACGGTCAAAAGTGCGGTCCAAAAAGACGATGTTTTCGCGCGTCGTCATCGTCGATGTGACGGTACGCGCCTGCATATCGAAAATATTTTCAATCAGATAATGCTCTTGCGCTTTTAACACGCCCGCTTCGGCGCCTGCATCGACAATCGCGACAATGTCCTCCGGCGTCATATTCTCTTCCCGTACCGTTGAAATTTTGAACAAACGGAACAAGCCGTTGGCGAGAGTATCAAATATCCATACGATCGGTTTAAAAAGAAAGATACAAAAAGTCATGATACGCACGGTACGCAACGCCATTTTTTCCGGATTGGTCAGCGCTAAACGCTTCGGAATTAAATCCGCCAACAAAATAAAAGAAGCGGTGACGACAATAAACGCCAACCAGGATGCGGCGCTTTCCAGCCATTGCGCCTGACTGTAAGTTGCGAGTAACTGTTGTAAATACGGGCGGATGGCGCTTTCGCCGACCACACCGCCGAACACCGCCACCATATTTAAACCGATTTGTACCACGGTGATAAAGCGTCCCGGCTTTTCCTGTAACTTTAATACTTCCAACGCGCGTAAATCGCCTTCATTCGCCAGCACTTGCAGTTTTACCCGTCGTGCGCCCGCCAATGAAATTTCGGCGCAGGAAATGACCGCACTTATTAAGATCAACACCACTAAAATTAAAATCGCTTCCAATATTCCCATAGCATCATCTCTGTTTTAACCAAATGCAACCGCCAAGCGGATTACAGATATTCCTTCACTAACGCCAAAAACGCCTCTTCATCCAAAATCCGAATGTTCAGTTCCTGCGCTTTGGCTAATTTAGAACCGGCGTTTTCACCCGCAATGACAAAATCCGTTTTTGCCGATACGCTGCCGCTGACTTTACAACCCAACTGTTGCAATAACGCCTTCGCCTGATCGCGTCCCATTTGAGCGAGCGTTCCCGTTAATACGACCGTTTTACCTTTTAACGGGTTTTCACCCGCTTCTTTCGCTTCCACAACCTCCCAATGTACGCCTTGTGCGATTAAATCCTGCACTACGGCGACATTATGCGCTTCCCGCCAGAACAGCACAATGCGGTTTGCCACCACTTCGCCTACATCCTGCACTTCCTGTAATTGTTCGAATGTGGCATTTTGTAACGCCTCCAAGGTTTTGAAATGATTGGCTAAATTTAATGCTGTCGCTTCGCCTACTTCACGGATACCCAATGCGAAGATAAAGCGGGCAAGTGTGGTTTTCTTCGCTTTCTGCAAACTGTCCAAGGCGTTTTGTGCGGATTTCTCGCCCATCCGTTCCAAACGCATTAAGGTGATTAAATCCAACTTGAATAAATCCGCCGGCGTATGAATCAGTTCGCGATCGACCAATTGTTCGATTAATTTCGCGCCGACGCCGTCAATATCCATTGCTTTACGCGAAACAAAATGTTTCAAGGCCTCTTTACGCTGTGCGGCACAGAATAAGCCGCCCGTGCAACGTGCCACCGCTTCGCCGTCAATACGGGTAATCACGGAATCGCATACCGGACAACGGGAAGGAAATTCGATTTTCTGTGCATTTGTCGGACGGCGTTCATGTAAGACGCCGATAATCTGCGGAATCACATCGCCCGCACGACGGATGACAACCGTATCGCCGATTGCAATATCCAAGCGTTCGATTTCATCACCGTTATGTAAGGTGGCGTTACTCACCGTCACCCCCGCTACAAATACGGGTTCCAGTTTTGCCACAGGCGTAATCGCTCCCGTACGCCCTACTTGAAATTCCACCGCCTTTAACTGCGTCAGTTCTTCTTGAGCAGGGAATTTATAGGCAACCGCCCAGCGCGGCGCTTTGGAAATAAAACCGAGTTCCCGCTGTAAGGCAATATCATTGACTTTAATCACGGTTCCGTCAATGTCATAGCCCAGCGTACTGCGTTTTTCCGCCATAGTGCGGTAGAATTTCAGCACGTTTTCAATACCGTCACACAACTGAATTTCGTTATTAATCGGAATGCCTACGGACTTCAACCATTGTAACCGCGCATAATGGGTTGTCGGCAGCTCCACACCTTCGGCAATGCCGATATTGTACGCATTTAACATTAACGGGCGCTGACTGGTAATTTTCGGATCTAACTGGCGTAATGAACCCGCCGCCGCATTACGCGGATTGGCAAAGGTTTTTTCACCGTGTTGTAATGCCACTTCGTTCAATTTCTCAAATCCCGCCTGCGGCATAAACACTTCACCGCGCACTTCCAAACGGGCGGGCGGATGTTCCGTTCTCAATTGCAGCGGAATGTTGCGGATAGTGCGGATATTCAGCGTAATATCCTCACCTGTCGTCCCGTCGCCGCGAGTCGCCGCTTGCGTCAGTTTGCCGTTGACGTACAAAATGCTCACCGCCAAGCCGTCCAGTTTAGGTTCGCAACAAAACGTCAGCGGATTCGGCAATGCGATCAATCGTTCCTGAATACGTCTGACAAAAGCGGCAAAGTCCTCATCGGAAAAAGCGTTATCCAATGACAACATCGGAATTTCATGGGTGACTTGCGCAAAGCCGCTCAAGGGTTTGGCACCGACGCGTTGGGTCGGCGAATCCTCCGTCAGATATTCGGGATATTGCTGTTCCAATGCTTTTAATTGATGAAATAAACGATCGTATTCCGCATCGGGAATTTGCGGATTATCCAAAACGTGATATTGACATTCGTGGTAACGTAAGCTTTCTCTTAATTGTTCTATTTGTTGTGAGATGGTTGTCATTGTTTTTCCTTTAACAAAATAACCGCACTTCCAAATCAATGAAAAGTGCGGTCGTTTTTTTCAGAGTTTTTTACTTGTTATTTTACGCGGGCAAGATATTCCTGTTCCGCCTGTTCGGTGAAAAGTTCCTGCTGTTCTGTCAACACGAAACCGTTCAACTGTTCCGCCAACGTTTTTGCCGCACGAATCATCATTTTTAAATTGGCGCGATCATTACCTTCCGACGGCAACTGCATAAACAACGCAATTCCCACCGTATAAAATTCGGTCAAGCGGTATAAATCGAAAGTCCCCGGCTGATTAATATTCGCAGCGCTGAATAAGATAGGGCTTGCTACGCTTAAATCCAAATGGCGGTGATAGATGCTGCCTTTGCCGAAAATAAAACCTAGATCTTCCAACGCTTGCGACAATTCCGAGCCTTGGAATCGGCTGTTTTCCGCCGCTACGACATAAAGCATAATGAATGTCGGCTCTTGCGGTTCTTCCGTTGTTTCCTCTTCCGTCTCAGTTTCTTCAACTTGCGGGTGGCTTTCCAACGGCTGTTGCAACGGCACCGGGGAGAGCGGCGATTGGCTGAAAGTCGGCGTTTGCGCCGCTTCCTGCAACTGCACGCGTAATTGCTCAACGGACGTGTTGATTCCTTCCTCTTCATCGACGTTGGTTTCTATATCGGCAATGGTAAAGGAAGTGATATCCTGCGTCTGCTGTTGTACCGGCGATTGTCGATATTCATCGGAGCGCATTTGATACACCGGCGCCGGTTTTTCCGTTTGTCGGTTTTCTTCCGGTAAACGAATTTTAATTTGTTCGACGGATTGCGGTTCCGTCTGATATTCCGCTTGCGTTTCAGAAGCGACAGGCTGAGAATATGCCTGTTCATAAATATGTTGTGCGCCGTTTATAGTATGCGGCGCGCTTTGCACAGTCTGTTCGGAGTGATTATGCGTTTGCTCTCTATGGGCGGTTTGATGTGATACGACGGATACAGGTTCCGTAGTCGGCGGCGTTTGACGGGAATCCGCCGTAAACACGTTGGCATTTTCAAAATACTGTGATTTTTCACGACGGTTTGCCCATAAGCCGTGGGCGACTAATGCGATTAAGGCAACTATGCCTAAAATAATCAGAATCGTATTCAAATCCATTGTTACCATCCCTATTTTAACAACCTAGCGATTGACTAACTGACATCAAAATTGTCGTTAGCTTATCATATTTTCATTCTTTAGGGATCTGTTTCTCTTGAAATTTGCTTTTTTCCACCACACTTTGTATGCTAATTTCTATTCAAATAAAATAATAAGGAAACACGAATGTTAAAAGAAAAAGAAGCCGTTTCGGGCTTTCATTATTTTGTCATGGGTTGGCATTTGATTACCCAACCGGGTTTACGCCGTTTTGTAATTATGCCGATTTTACTCAATATTGTTTTGTTAATCGGCTTATTTTGGTTGTTTATTACACAAATCAGCAATATGATTGACAGTGTGATGTACTTTGTTCCCGATTGGCTCAGTTGGCTGAGTTCCATTCTGTTTATTTTTGCCGTCGGAATGATTTTGTTGGTTTTCTATTTTGCGTTCACCACCTTGTCCGGCTTTATTGCCGCACCGTTTAACGGTTTATTGGCGGAAAAAGTGGAAAGAATGCTGACCGGCGAAGTATTGGTTGAAACCAATATGGCGGATTTTATTAAAGATATTCCGCGTATGCTGGGGCGTGAATGGCAAAAACTGGTTTACAGCTTACCGAAATTTATCGGTTTGTTTTTACTCGGTTTTATTCCCTTAGTCGGACAGACCGTGATTCCGGTGCTGACCTTTTTATTTACCGCATGGATGATGGCGATTCAATATTGCGACTATCCGTTTGATAACCATAAAATCGCCTTTCACACCATGCGTTTTAAACTCACGGAAAACCGTACTCAAAGTCTGACTTTCGGCACCTTGGTGACGCTTTGCACGTTTGCGCCGATTGTCAATTTAGTTATTATTCCTGTGGCGGTGTGCGGTGCCACGGCAATGTGGGTGGATACCTACCGCAAGCAGTTATACTCCCAAGATACAAAAACAACAAAAAAATCAACCGCACTTTCTACCGAAGTCAGTGAACACAAAGGCACGAATATTGTGCCGAAAACGGGAAATGATATGGTTTCCAAATAAAGCTAATAGCATTCGGTTATAAAATATATCCAATAACTATTTTTTACATTCAAATAGTTATGATAAAAATACGACACTTCAATATCAAACACACAAGGGGATTAGTATGACTATTTTTGCAGACAACTCTTATTCCATCGGCAATACGCCGTTGGTTCGTTTAAAGAATTTCGGAAACAACGGTAATATCGTAGTAAAAATCGAAAGCCGCAATCCAAGTTTCAGCGTGAAATGCCGTATCGGCGCCAATATGGTGTGGCAGGCGGAAAAAGACGGCATTTTGACCAAAGATAAAGAAATCGTCGATGCCACCAGCGGTAATACGGGGATTGCTTTGGCTTATGTAGCGGCCGCGCGCGGTTACAAAATCACCCTGACTATGCCGGAAACCATGAGTCAGGAACGCAAACGCTTATTACGCGGTTTAGGCGTGAATTTGGTATTAACCGAGGGCGCCAAAGGCATGAAAGGGGCGATTGCCAAAGCGGAAGAAATCGCCGCCTCCGATCCGAACCGCTATGTTACCTTAAAGCAATTTGAAAATCCGGCGAACCCGGCAATCCATCAACAAACCACCGGTCCTGAAATTTGGACGGCAACCGAAGGCAAAATCGACGTGTTGGTCGCTGGTGTCGGCACCGGCGGTACGATTACGGGCGTCAGTCGTTATATTAAACAAGACGAAGGCAAGCAAATTTTGTCCGTTGCCGTTGAACCGGCGGAAAGCCCGGTGATTACGCAGACGTTGGCGGGCGAAGAAGTCAAACCGGCGCCGCATAAAATTCAAGGTATCGGTGCCGGCTTTATTCCGAAAAACTTGGACTTGTCTTTAATCGACCGTGTAGAGCGCGTGGACAGCGAAACCGCTATCGCCACCGCCCGTCGCTTAATGGCGGAAGAAGGGATTTTAGGCGGCATTTCCTCCGGCGCCGCATTAGCCGCGGCGGATCGTCTCGCCCGCTTACCTGAATTTGCCGATAAACTTATCGTAGTTATTTTACCTTCCGCCTCCGAACGTTATTTAAGTACGGCGTTATTTGAGGGAATTGAAGCTTAATACTTGAATTGCGATAAAATGCGCCGCTCGACATTCTGAGCGGCGCATTTTTAGGTGTAACAGACAAATTTGTTGCTTAACAACAAATTCTAATCTCTAAAATTATTAAACTGGAACGGTTGACCTAATTCCGCACCTTTCACCAATTGGATGACCGCCTGCAAATCGTCGCGCGACTTACCCGTAACCCGAACTTGATCCCCTTGAATCTGCGTCTGCACTTTAAGTTTGCTGTCTTTGATCAATTTCGTGATTTTCTTCGCAGTTTCCGTTTCAATCCCCTGTTTCAGCTTCACTTCTTTGCTGTAAGTTTTTCCGCTGTGTTCATAATCGGCGGGAACATCTAAAGAAGCGGATTCAATACCGCGTTTAATGCAGGCGTTACGCAGAATATCCAGTAACTGTTCCAACTGAAAATCCGATTCGGTCGCCAGTTTAATGCTTTCGTTTTTTTCATTTAATTCGATGGATGCCTGTACGTTGCGGAAGTCCCAACGGTTTGCCAAATCGCGGGTAGCGTTTTCCACTGCGTTACGCACTTCGTGCATGGTGATTTCAGATACAATATCAAATGACGGCATGATTATTTCTCCTCTAAACGTTTAACTCTGTCATTGGCGCTCAATAAACAAATCAGCGCCGTAAAGTCGGCGAAGTTTACCACAACTTGCGCCTGTTGTTGAACTTTAGGTTTGGCATGGAAAGCCGCGCCGAGATCCGCCGCAGCCATCATCAGCAAATCATTGGCTCCGTCACCGATGGCGACGGTATCCGCCTGCGCAATACCGAATTCGGCGGCTAAACGCTGCAACGTGTCCGCCTTATATTGTGCGTGTACAATATCGCCCTGCACATTGCCGGTCAGCTTGCCGTTTTCAATTTCAAATTGATTCGACACTGCCGCATCCAAACCTAATAATTCTTTCAAATAATCGGCAAAATAAGTGAAACCGCCGGAGGCAATCGCCGTTTTCCAACCGTATTTTTTTAATTCGCGAATCGTTTCCTGCACTCCCGGCATCAACGGCAGATTTTCGCGTACTTGTTGTAAAATGCTTTCCGGTGCGCCTTGCAAGGTGCTGACCCGACGACGTAAACTCTGTTCGAAATCCAATTCGCCACGCATCGCACTGGCGGTAATCGCCGAAACCAATTCGCCCGTTCCCGCCAACTTAGCGATTTCATCGATACATTCGATTTGAATGGCGGTGGAATCCATATCCATCACCAATAATCCAGCCTGCTGCAAACGGGGGCGGAAATTTAACGGCGCCAAATCCAACTGCAAGGAATGGGCGTGTTGCATATATTCTCTCTGCCATTCGCCCCGCAATAGCACAACGATATTATTCAATTGGTTCCAACAGTCAAAAAGCATAAAATTTTGACCGCACTTTTGCTGAAATTGCACCAACAGGTCTGCATCTAATCGGTTGCCGAATAAAATAAAATAATCTTTGCCTTGTGTAACGGGTTGTTCCGCTAAAAGTGCGGTCGGAAATAACGGAAATTTTTGTATGATTGAAGCAGGCTGTGATTGCATAAAATAAGAGATCCCGGTTAATTTTTGTGATAAAGTCATACGGCGTTTCCTCATTTTATATTTTGGTGTTTTTTGCCTGAAAAAACAGTGCAAAAACAAAATGAAGACACGCCCTAATCATATATTGTTTTAACCTTTTGGGGAAAATAATTTGCAAATAATCAAAGAAAAAATCGCTAAATCCGTGATGTTTATCGTGATTATCGCCCTTTGTATCGGCGTGATGGCAGTGATTCTATTCGGTGTCAAGCAGTTCCAAATCGGTTCGCAGCTTGCCAGTATCAACCAAGTTTCCAATCTGTCTCACTTGCTAATCCGCCAACAGGCGAATCTGTTTGCCGTGTTGTTGGTTAATGATGCCAAAACCGAGCAGTTGACGGAGAACTTGGAAAACCTGACTAAAGAAAAATTTCTGTTGGATGCGTCAATTTATGCCGATAACGGCGAATTGTTGGCACAAACCGGTAACAGTCTGAATTTACGCCATCGATTGGGATTAGGTTCTGAAGAGCCGTTAAACAGCGGCGACACCCAGCAAATCGTCGAGCCGATCTATTCCGCCAATGGGATTGAAGGCTTTCTTCGGGTCACCTTCGACACCCGCTACGGACAAACTACACAGAACAAAATCGATCAGATTTTTCACCAGCTTTACGGCGAACTTATCGTGGTATTTTTAGCCGGCATTTTGCTTGCCAGCTCCGTACATTATTTTTTAAGCCATTACCGTCGCGCACGTCGTGTTCAGCTTGAGAACATCGAAACGCCGCCGAAAGAAAACAAACCGAATACGGTACAAAATTTTCATCGCCGTCGCAGACGTTTCAAAGCGTGAAAAGAATATAAAAAACCGCACTACAAAAGTGCGGTTTAATTTTATTCAGTTTTCAAAAACAGCAATTAAGCTAATTTTTTGATTTGAGCAGATAATTTAGATTTGTGGTTTGCTGCTTTATTCGCGTGGATCAAACCTTTAGAAGCCATACGATCCACTACTTTTTGCATTTCAACGAAAGCTGCTTCAGAAGCCGCTTTGTCACCGGTTGCTACTGCTGCATAAACTTTTTTAATGTAAGTACGCATCATTGAGCGTTGACTTGCATTGTGCTGACGGCGTTTTTCAGATTGTACCGCGCGTTTTTTTGCTGACTTGATATTAGCCAAGGTCAAACTCCTAAGAATTTCTATAAATTAAACGGATAAAAATAAGGGCGTAAAATATGCCTATTTTCTGTGCGTTTGTCAATGATTAATTAAGTTGATTTCGGTGAGACACAACCGAATGTAACCACCGTTCATCTTCAATTTAACGATAGTGGGCGAGATTTTAGCAGTTTTTTTCGCTAGAATATAGCGCTAAAACTAAATTTCTATACAATTAACCCAATTTTTATTTATCCGGTACAACATTTTGAGTAAGAAATTATTAAAGTCAGGCATTATCGTCAGTTCAATGACATTGTTGTCACGCGTGCTAGGTTTAATCCGTGATGTGGTGATTGCCAATATCATCGGCGCCGGCGCCGCTGCCGATGTATTTTTATTCGCCAACCGTATCCCTAACTTTTTACGCCGTTTATTCGCCGAAGGCGCTTTTTCACAGGCTTTTGTACCGGTTTTAGCGGAATATCAAAAATCCGGCGATATGGATAAAACTCGCGAATTTATCGGCAAAGTATCGGGAACCTTGGGCGGATTGGTTACGGTCGTTACTTTATTGGCAATGATCGGATCGCCCGTTGTCGCAGCGATTTTCGGTACCGGTTGGTTTATCGACTGGCTGAATGACGGACCGAATGCGACGAAGTTTGAACAAGCCTCGTTATTACTTAAAATTACCTTTCCTTATTTATGGTTTATTACTTTCGTCGCTTTATCCGGTGCTATTTTAAACACCATCGGTAAATTCGGCGTCATGTCTTTTTCGCCGGTACTGTTAAATATTGCCATGATTTCCACCGCACTTGTGCTGGCGCCGCATTTAGACAGTCCGGATCTCGCTTTAGCCATCGGGATTTTCCTCGGCGGTTTACTACAATTCGTGTTTCAAATTCCCTTTTTAAAACAAGCGGGATTATTGGTAAAACCGAAATGGGCGTGGAACGATGAAGGGGTGAAAAAAATTCGTACGCTGATGATTCCCGCCTTATTCGGCGTTTCCGTCAGTCAAATCAATTTACTGCTTGATACCTTTATTGCCAGTTTTCTGATGACCGGTTCCATCAGCTGGCTGTATTATTCTGACCGTTTACTTGAGTTTCCGCTCGGTTTGTTCGGTATCGCCATTTCCACCGTAATTTTGCCGACGTTGGCGCGCCAACACGTTAATCGTGACAGCAATGCGGAACAAAGCGCACAAGATTTCCGCAGCACTATGGACTGGGGCGTGCGTATGATTTTACTGCTCGGCGTACCTGCCATGATCGGCATTGCCATTTTGGCGCAACCGATGTTGCTGGTGCTGTTTATGCGCGGGCAGTTTTTATTATCCGACGTCAAAGCGGCGTCTCTTTCTTTGTGGGCGATGAATGCGGGCTTGCTGAGTTTTATGATGATCAAAATTCTCGCCAACGGTTATTATGCCCGTCAAAACACCAAAACGCCGGTTAAAATCGGGATTATCGCCATGATCGCCAATATGTTCTTTAACTTGTTGGCGATTCCGTTCAGCTATGTCGGCTTAGCTATTGCCTCCGCAATGTCCGCAACATTAAACGCTTATTTGTTGTATCGCGGCTTGGCGAAAGCCGACGTATATCATTTCAGCAAACAAAGTGCGGTCTTTTTTTTGAAAGTTTTGTGTGCGGCATTGGTGATGGGCGGGCTGGTTTATTATTACAGTCCGAGTTTGGCAAGCTGGAACGCCATGAACTTTGGCGTACGCGTACATTGGCTGGTTTGGCTAATCGGCTTGGCGATGATTAGTTATGTAACGATGCTGGCGCTGTTAGGCATTCGCAAGCAGCATTTGTTGGCAAGGAATTAATGTCGCTTATAAACAAAACGAATGAGTATGCGCTACTTAAATTTAGCTTGTATTTCTTTTATCAATTCGACGGGATCCAACTCAAGTGTTTCGCAATAAGTAATAAATTCAAAAATATCCAAGCGACGTTCTCCCGTTTCCACTTTGCCGATGAAAGAATGGATAACACCCATTTTTTCACCCAATGCGCGCTGCGTGTAGCCGAGTTCCAACCGCCGATTAAGAAGGCGTTCTCTTAACCAGCTATATTCAGAAGAGTGAATAGATAGTCGTAAATTTCCCATTGCACCTATTTTAGGTGCAATGTACAATCGTACCCGTTTTGGGTACAAAAAAATACAAATCGCGCTATGAAACCGGCAACTGTAATAAAAGATAATGAAAACATCAAATTAGATTTGCGATATGCGTTAGAAAAAAGAATCCTGGACGTATGGTCGGAACTGGATCGTGCCACGCCGATTCAGCTTGAGAATCGGATTAAACTCAAAGGGTTAGGACATTCCATTGCGAAACTGTCTTTGATCAAATTGTATCAGATAACTTCATATCGTAACGTTTGGAATATTCTTTTATTTGAGAATCAAAGAACGGGGAAAAGCGTCAATGAGATTATCAATGAACTGGTCGGTTATTACCGTTCGGACAGTATTCAACACAGCGACATGGCGGAAATGAAAGAAATTCAGGATACGATCATAAAACTGCTGCGTGAAATGTTAATTTGCTAAAAGAGCGGCTCCTCGGTGAGCCGCTTTTTTCTCTATTATACTTTACTTAAGCGATTTACAATTTTTCCACTAACGCTACGGCAGCACCGATATAGGTCTCCGGCGTTAGTTGTTGCAAACGGGCTTTTTCTTCTGCCGGAATAGCCAGTGTTTCGATAAACTCACGCATCGCCTGTTCGTCCACACGTTTGCCGCGGGTCAGTTCTTTCAGTTTTTCATACGGTTTTTCAATGCCGTAACGACGCATTACGGTTTGAATCGGCTCCGCCAACACTTCCCAGTTCTGATTCAACTCATCGCGTAAATGCTGCTCGTTTACTTCCAGTTTGCTGATACCTTTACGCGTTGCCGCATAGGCGATTAAGCAATATCCCAATCCTACGCCGAGATTACGCAAGACGGTGGAATCGGTTAAGTCACGTTGCCAACGGGAAATCGGCAGTTTGGCGCCCAAGTGCGCCATCACCGCATTTGCCAAACCGAGGTTGCCTTCGGAGTTTTCAAAGTCGATTGGATTGACTTTGTGCGGCATGGTGGATGAACCGATTTCACCGGCAACTGTGCGTTGTTTGAAATGATTTAAAGCGATATAACCCCATAAATCGCGATCAAAATCAATGATGATGGTATTAAAACGGGCGACATTGTCGAAAAACTCGGCAATATAATCGTGCGGTTCAATTTGTGTGGTGTACGGATTCCAAGTAATGCCCAATGAAGTGACGAATTCTTGGCTGAATTGGTGCCAGTCGATATTCGGATAAGCGGACAAATGTGCATTATAATTACCTACGGCACCGTTAATTTTGCCTAAAATTTCAATTTGTTGCAGCTGTTTAAATTGACGTTGCAAGCGATAGACCACGTTTGCCATTTCTTTACCGACTGTTGTCGGCGAAGCGGGTTGACCATGCGTACGCGACAGCAACGGAATCGATTTGTATTCGTTCGCCAGACGACTGATTTCATCAATCAGTTTCTGCCATTCGGGCAAAATGACTTCTTCGCGGGCGGTTTTTAACATTAACGCGTGCGACAGATTATTGATATCTTCCGAGGTGCAGGCAAAATGAATAAATTCACTGATTGCCGCCAGTTCAGGTAAGGCTTCGCTTTTTTCTTTCAGGAAATATTCCACCGCTTTTACATCGTGGTTAGTGGTGCGTTCGATTTGTTTGATTCTTTCCGCATCCTGCAAGCTGAAATTTGCCACGATTTGATTTAGGTAATCGTTTGCTTGTGCGGACAAAGAAGAAACTTCTTTAATTTGTGCGGTCGTCGCCAGTTTTTGTAACCAACGGACTTCCACAGTTACGCGAAATTTTAATAAGCCGAATTCGCTGAAAATGGAACGTAAGGAAGCCGCTTTGTCCTGATAGCGTCCGTCAATCGGGGAAAGTGCGGTTAATGCGTTGAGTTGCATAAAATATTGCTCCGTTAAAGTGAGTTGTAAATTTGCTGCGCCATATCGTAAATTTTACGGCGGAAGAATAAAAGTTGCCATTTGCTGCCGCCCACTTGGCGCCACAAAATTGCAGAACGGATACCGGTTAATAAACAGGCGCGGATGCGATTATGGATAGCAGGTTGCTGTAAATATAAAGGCGAACCCTTCACTTGGATTTTATTGCCGAGCGGACTGATAATGTCCACATACATGGCGGCAATCGTGGCAAACATTTGATCGTCGAGTAAATCATAATGCGCCAGTTGGGCCGGTAAATATTGAATACGGCGGGCAAGCTCGGCTTTGGCGTCGCCGTTGTTATCCAGTTTACCCGACAGCGCCAATACGCCGAGCCAGTAACGGGTTAAATCTTCCGTGCTGCCGTTAAGCTGTTCAAGCAACGTTTGCAAACCGAGCTTCAGATTGCGTTCATCACCGCCATATACCGCCAAAGTATTTTCCGGTGCGGTTTGCAACAGAGTTTCCAAAGAAACTTTCACCGCCGCCGGATCAGCTTCACCTTCCAGTGCAAATTGCTGTACCAATTTCGCCGCCTGACAGACGCCGGCTAACGCCAAAGTAATATCGTAGTAATTCGTTGCCATATTCGTAAAGGGTTAGAAAGAAAGTGTGCAATATAGCATTTATTAGCGGGCATTTAAAGTCACCGAGCTATGGCGAGAACGCCGCTAACACCGTCCTTATAGGAAGGATTTGGAAAAATAATTAAGATGTTCGCGTAGCGTCCATCCTGATTTTTGCCAAAATTCCGTTGCTGTTTCATTCGACTTAAACGCCAATAAACGCCCTTTGCTGATATTTTTCGCCTTGAGGGCATTCTCCAATGTATTTAATAAGGCGCTGGCGATGCCCCGATTACGGTATGCTTCCGCTACAGCGGCATGATAAATCGTCGCCCGTCTGCCGTCAAAGCCGCACATGATCACGCCGATGACCTTATCGTTTGCTAACGCCACATAATTTAAGTCGGGATTGGCACTCAAAAATGCCGAAATCGCCGCGGGATTGTCATCCCGCGGATTCAAATCCATTCCGTCGATTTTGCTCCAGAGGGCATAAACTTCCTCATAATGAAAGGGCAACATCGGTTTAATTATGACGGACATATATATTCTCGCTCGGTTAAAAAGTGCGGTAATAAAAAACAGTGTTTTTTCCGACCGCACTTGAGGTTATTTCAGTTGTTGTTCGATTATGCCGCCGCCCAAACAGACTTCGCCTTGATAAAAGACAGCGGATTGTCCCGGAGTCACGGCGATCTGAGGTTGGTCAAAACGGACTTCGATGCAATCGTCGTGAATCGGGATAATTTCGCAATCTATATCCGCTTGGCGATAACGGGTTTTTACCGTGCAGCGTAAGGGATTACGAATCGGTTGACGATCGACCCAATGCAGCTGTTGGGCGATTAAACCCGTTGACAGTAACGCCGAGTTATCCAGCCCCTGAGCAACGACTAACACGTTATTTACCAAATCCTTTTCCACTACATACCAAGCGTTTTCATCCTTGCCTTTGACTCCGCCGATACCAAGCCCTTTACGCTGCCCCAAAGTGTGATACATCAATCCTTGGTGGCGTCCGATCACATCACCTTCGACGGTTTTAATATCGCCGGGTTGCGCCGGTAAATAGCGGGCGAGAAAATCTTTGAATTTACGTTCACCGATAAAACAAATACCGGTGGAATCTTTTTTCTTCGCCGTAATCAAGCCCAAGTCTTCCGCAATAGCGCGTACAATCGGTTTTTCAATATCACCGACCGGAAACAGGCTTTGCGCCACCTGCTCCTGACTTAAGGTGTAAAGAAAATAACTTTGATCCTTATTGTTATCCAACCCGCGCAACAGTTGTGATTGACCGTTTACATCACGACGACGCACATAATGACCGGTGGCGATATAATCCGCGCCTAAATCCTCGGCGGCATATTCCAAAAAGGCTTTGAATTTGATTTCTTTGTTACACAGAATATCCGGGTTCGGCGTTCTGCCCGCTTTGTATTCGGTTAAAAAATGCTCGAATACGTTGTCCCAATATTCGGCGGCAAAGTTGATTTTATGTAAGCGGATGCCCAGTTTATCGCAAACCGCCTGCGCATCGGCTAAATCCGCCGCAGCCGTGCAATAATCGGTGTCGTCGTCCTCTTCCCAGTTTTTCATAAACAGGCCTTCCACTTGGTAGCCCTGCTGTTGCAGAATAAAAGCGGATACGGAAGAATCCACACCGCCGGACATACCGACAATGACTTTCTTCCTTCCGTTTGCCGCCAGTTGTTCTGCGCTTAATGCGGGAAAATGCGTAGCGTAAGTTTTTGATTTCATATTCCGTTTAATCTGTTCTGCACCCTCAAAAGTGCGGTCGGTTTTAATTGAGTTTTATAACGTTCGCTATTTTACTTCGTAGAATTGCGGTTTGTTAAAACGCTCCAGTTCGGCAGGATCCGCTTCGCCTTTGGCGATTTTATCCTTTAGGTTATCGCAAGGCTCTTCACAATCGCAGACCTTTTTCATACCTAATGCGGTAATCCCGCCGCAACTGCCGGTAATGGATTTTTTCTTAATAATATAGCCGAGAGACATTCCCAAAATAACCAAAATGAAAATGCCGAACGTGATGAGAAAGAGTTCCATTGCTTTTCCTTATTTCGCTGAAATTAACAGTTGTTTAAATGCGGAAGACATTTGAGTTTCAAAACCTTTATCGGTTTTGACGATAATATAAACCGCCAGCCCTTGCTGCTCCGCGATTTGTAATGCTTTTTCCTCGCCCAACACAAATAAGCCGGTGGAGAATCCGTCCGCCGTCATTGCGGAAGGTGTCAGCACAGTAATGGAAGCCAAATGATGCTGTACCGGCGCGCCGGTTTTCGGATCGATTTCATGGGAAAAGCGAATACCGTTTTCTTCAAAATAATTGCGATAATTACCGGAAGTCGCCATAGATAAATTATTCAACTGAATAATTTGATCAACTTCGCGCGAACCGTCGAAAGCGGGTTTTTCAATGGCTATTTGCCAGTATTTATTGGCAATATTTTTTCCTTTGGCGCGGATTTCCCCACCGATTTCCACCATATAGTTTTGTGTTCCGATATCGTCCAAATAAGCGGCAACTTTATCTACACCGAAACCTTTAGCGATGGCAGAAAGATCGATATAAAGCTGCGGTACGGACTTTTCAAGACTGAATTTGCCGTTATGTTCCGTTAGTTTGAGTTTATCAATTCCTACCCAAGCTTGACGCTCGACGATTTGTTCCGGTGTCGGTCGTTTATCCACCCGTTTTTCCGGTCCGAAGCCCCATAAATTAACAATAGGACCGACAGTGACATCCAATGCGCCTTCCGTCAGTCGGTTTAAACGAATCGCTTCCTGAATAACCGTCGCTAAGTCGTTTGAAATTTCCACTGCACTATTGATTTGTGTGCTTTGGTTAAAGCGGCTGAGCTCCGAATTCGGATCATAAGTGGACATTTTAGCGTTCACGTCTTTTAAAATCAGATCGATTTGTTCATGCGCCTGCTGCGGCGCTTGTTTTAATTTGCCGTTATCAATATATTTAATGAGATAAGTGGTTCCCATTGTTTTACCGCTAAGGGTAACGATTTCGGGATCTTTTTGGCAGGCTGCTAACATTAATGTAAGAGCAATGCTGCCTATTCCTGCAAGTAATTGTTTTAATTTCATAAAAGTGCGGTCGGTTTTTTTGTTAGTTTTATTAACCTGATTGAATGAACAAGAGCCGCAGAGCGGCTCGACTATTATTAACTATTAATGCGTGGATTACCTCATACATTAGGTATGAGGTTTAACCCTATAAAAATCAACCGCCGAAGTCATCCAATAAGATGTTCTCGTCTTCAACGCCGAGATCTTTCAGCATCTTAATTACGGATGCGTTCATAATCGGCGGTCCGCACATATAGTATTCACAATCTTCCGGCGCTTCGTGATCTTTCAGATAGTTTTCATAAAGCACATTGTGAATAAAGCCTGTGTAACCGTCCCAATTATCATCCGGCAGCGGATCGGAAAGTGCGACATGCCATACGAAGTTCGGATTTTCCGCTTGTAACATATCGAAATCTTCCACATAGAACATTTCACGTCTGGAGCGGGCGCCGTACCAGAATGACATTTTGCGTTTGGATTTCAAACGTTTTAATTGGTCGAAGATATGCGAACGCATCGGCGCCATACCTGCACCACCACCGATAAAGACCATCTCCGCATCGGTTTCTTTAGCGAAGAACTCACCGAACGGACCGGAGATCATGACTTTATCGCCCGGTTTCAATGACCAAATATAGGAAGACATTTGTCCCGGCGGTGCATTCGGCACTTTCGGCGGCGGCGTTGCGATACGCACGTTCAGCATAATAATGCCTTTTTCTTCCGGATAAGACGCCATTGAATAAGCACGAACAATCGGCTCGTCCACTTTGGACACATAACGCCACAGATCATATTTGTCCCAGTCTTCGTGATATTCTTTCGGAATATCGAAGTCTTTATAATGCACCGTATGCGGTTCCGCTTCAATTTGGATATAACCGCCGGCACGGAAAGGTACTTCTTCACCTTCCGGAATCGCCAATTTCAGCTCTTTAATAAAGGTGGCCTTATTATCGTTTGAAATAACCGTACATTCCCATTTTTTCACACCGAACACTTCTTCCGGCAGTTCGATTTTCATGTTGTTTTTCACGTTAACCTGACAAGAAAGGCGATAACCTTCTTTCGCTTCCCGTTTGGAAATGTGAGAAAGCTCGGTCGGCAGAATATCTCCGCCGCCCTCGGTAACTTTTACGATACATTGACCGCAAGAACCGCCGCCACCGCAAGCGGAAGAGACGAAGATGCCTTGGCTCGCCAATGCGCCTAATAATTTCCCGCCCGCAGGCAAATGAATTGCTTTATTGGGATCGTGATTAATTTCAATGGTAATGTCACCCGAACTGACCAATTTTGACTTAGCGAATAAAATAATTACCGCTAATGCCAAAACGATAACGGTGAACATTGCAATACCTAGTGTAATTTCCATTTAAGTATCCCCTTCTTACAACTGAATGCCTGAAAATGACATAAAACCGAGTGCCATTAAGCCTACTACGATAAAGGTAATACCCAGACCGCGCAAACCTGCCGGAACATCAGCATATTTCATTTTTTCGGTAATACCGGCAAGCGCCACAATAGCAAGCATCCAACCGGTACCTGCACCGATACCGTAAACAACGGATTCGGTGAAGTTATAATCGCGCTGCACCATGAAAGATACGCCGCCGAAAATCGCACAGTTCACCGTAATTAACGGTAAGAAAATGCCCAATGCGTTATACAGCGCCGGGAAATATTTATCCAACACCATTTCAAGGATTTGAACCAAAGCAGCGATAACGCCGATAAAGGTAATGAAATTCAAGAAACTTAAATCAACTCCGTCAACTAATGCACCGTCTCTGAGAACAAGATTATACACTAACTGGTTTACCGGTACGGAAATTCCCAATACGACAATTACTGCAATCCCTAAACCGAATGCAGTCGATACTTTCTTGGAAACCGCAAGAAAAGTACACATTCCGAGGAAGAAGGAAAGCGCCATATTTTCGACAAATACGGACTTAACAAAAAGACTAATGTAATGTTCCATAGACTACTTCTCCACCTGCTCAGGTTTCCAGGTTCTAATTCCCCAGATAATGAAACCGATAATAAAGAATGCGCTTGGTGCAAGCAGGAACAAGCCGTTAGTTTGATACCAACCGCCCTCTTGAACAGTTTGCAATACAGACACACCGAATAATTTACCGGAACCGATTAATTCACGGATAAATGCCACTGTAATAAGGATTGCTCCATAACCCAAGCCGTTACCGATACCATCCACGAAACTTTCTACCGGAGCCGATTTCATCGCAAAAGCTTCCGCACGTCCCATTACGATACAGTTTGTGATAATCAAACCCACGAAAACGGAAAGCTGTTTGGACAAATCATAGGCGTATGCGCGCAGAATTTGGTCAACTAAGATTACCAAAGACGCAATAATCGCCATTTGTACAATGATACGGATACTGTTTGGAATATAGTTACGGATCAAAGAGATAAAATAGCTCGAAAATGCCGTTACAAGACTTACTGCAATTGCCATAACTACTGCCGTTTCCAGTTTAGTAGTTACTGCCAGTGCAGAACAAATTCCCAAAATTTGTAACGCAATCGGGTTGTTATCCACAACCGGGGATAACAATAATTTTTTTAGATTAGCATTCATTAATTAGCCCCCGCTTTCAATTTAGCCAAATACGGACCAAACCCCTTTTGACCTAACCAAAACTTAAAAGAATTATCCACACCGTTACTGGTTAAAGTTGAGCCTGAAATTCCATCAATACCGTGGTCTTTATCCGAAGAAGCGCCTTTACCGATATGTAATGCAGGTTCTCCCTGTTCACTAAGTAATTTCTTACCTACGAATTGAGCCTGCCAACGCGGATTTTCAATTTCACCGCCTAATCCCGGCGTTTCACCGTGTTCATAATAAGTAATACCGTTTACTGTATTACCATCCGGTTGAACAGATAAAAAACCATACATAGTAGACCATAAACCGCGACCATACACCGGCAGTACGATTTGAGATACTTGACCGCTTGTATCTTTTACCAAATAAACTTCAGCAAGATTAGCTCTAGTCCGAATACCCGCTTTATCATCTTCTGCAGCAATCGGTTGACTTTGTTTAGGATCTTTTACAGCAGCTTTTGCATCAAAATTTGCAGGGCACTCGGTGTAATTTCCGGAATTCAGTTCTACACAACGAGGTTCGATATTTTTAGCATAAAGATCCTTGATTTGACTATTTTTAGTATCCGCTTGTAACAAACCCGCGACACTTAGAATATTTTTTTGTTTATCAAGCTGTTTTTGCTCTTCCTGTGTTGATTTCAACAATACTGCGGAACCCGCCACAATAACGGAACAAGCTAAACTGACCAGAACAACAACTGAAATTGTTCCGCTGACACTATCTTTATTGAATTTAGCCATTGCGCGCTCTCCGACGTTTGATATTTGCTTGAACTACGAGGTAGTCGAATAACGGTGCAAATAAGTTAGCAAACAAAATTGCTAGCATCATCCCTTCTGGATAGGCAGGGTTGACAACTCGAATTAACACACACATTACTCCGATCAAAATACCATACCACCATTTACCTTTATTGGTGAAAGCAGCTGATACCGGATCCGTAGCCATAAAGAACATACCTAATGCAAAACCACCTAATACCATATGCCAATACCAAGGCATAGCAAACAATGGATTTGTCG
>JBHBXR010000057.1:0-3453 GCA_041795785.1 Mesocricetibacter sp. | reverse complement strand
TCGGTTACATTCCGTAAAACAGAAGATTATTATGTTAATACCCTCAAAATTAATTTGCTCTTACCGCTTACAAAACAGCATCGTTCGTGAACGGCTGACCCGTTTGTTGGATAAAGCGGAGCAGTATCCGCTGGTGTTGGTGAACGCGCCCGCAGGCTACGGTAAAACCACACTGATTTCTCAATGGGCGGCGAAACAAGCCAATGTCGGTTGGTATTCGTTGGACGAAAGCGACAATAAAACCGAACGCTTCGCCGCTTATTTTAGCGCCGCTTTGCATCACGCCGTTGGAGCGGAGCAACAGGTAATAGACGAAGACAGCGTTAATTTGCAAACCAATCTATTTGCCTCGTTAAATCAGTTGTTGGTTAAGATCGCCCAATTTAAACAGCATTTTTATCTCATCATTGATGATTATCATTTAATTGAAAACGAAGAAATCCACGATGCGTTGAAATATTGGATTAAGCACCAACCGGAAAATATGACGCTGATTCTGATTTCGCGTTCCGTACCGCCGTTAGGTATCGCCGGTTTGCGGGTGCAGGAACAATTATTGGAAATCGATGTGCATCAACTGCCGTTTAACCATCAGGAATCCGTCGCCTTTTTTCAATCCCGACTGGGTTCGGAGTTGGCGGAGAAGGACATTATTTCGCTGTGCGATGAAGTAGAAGGCTGGCCGACGGCGTTGCAGTTAATCAGTTTATCGGCAAAACAGGCGATGAATAAAAAACCGGATGCTGTCGCTTTACCGCTACAAGACACCGCAAAACGGTTGGCGAAATCCAATAATTTTCATATTAACGAATATCTGAATGACGAAGTGCTGAATCGGGTTGATCCGGAAACCCGATTGTTTGTGTTGCGCTGTTCCATTTTGCGTTCGATGAATGAGGAATTGGTGCAACAAGTAACGGGACTGGCGAACAGCCGTAGAAAATTGGAAGAATTGGAAAAACAAGGCTTATTCCTGCAACAAATGGATTCGGAAGATCATTGGTGGCGTTTTCATCCGTTATTCGCTTCTTTTCTGTCCCACTGCTGCGAGAGCGAGTTAAACGCCGAATTGGATGCATTGCATCAACGTGCGGCACAGGCGTGGTTGAAATTGGGTTATACCACGGAAGCTTTGTATCACGCCATGCAACTGAGCGATAACACGACCTTGTTACACATTTTGCAACAAAACGGTTGGACGTTATTTCATCAAGGCGAACTGAAACTTTTGGAAGAAAGCCTGAACAGTATTGATGAAAAGAATTTGATACAACAGCCTAATTTAGTGTTATTGAAAGCATGGTTAGTACAAAGCCAACACCGTCATACGGAAGTCAACGGAATTTTAGCCCATTTTTCCACCGCACTTTCTCAATTAAGCAAAGAATATCAGGCGGAATTTGACGTGTTGCGCGCACAAGTAGCGATTAATCAGGGCGATGAAAATACCGCGCTTTCGTTAGCTTCCAAAGCCTTGGACGAATTACCGGAGAGTTTTTATTACGCACAAATTGTGGCAACTTCCATTATCGGCGAGGCGTTGCATTGTCACGGTAATTTAACCGCCGCCTTGAATATGTTGCAGAGTGTGGAAAAAACCGCCCGTTATTATCATACCTATCACAATATTTTGTGGTCGATGCTGCAACAATCGGAAATTTTAATGGCGCAGGGATTTTTGCAAGCAGCGTACGATCTGTTGGATAAAGCCGGTTTGTTCGTGAAGGAAAACCATCTGCAAAAAGTACCGATGTATGAATTTCTGCTACGTCTGAAAGGGCGCATTTTATGGGAATGGTACAATTTGGATAAAGCGGAAGCGATGGCGAATGCGGGAATGGAGGTATTGCACAAAGCGGAAGATAAACTGCAATGTTTGGCACTGTTGAGCAAAATTTCGTTAGTGCGCGGCGATTTGGATAACGCCTCCCGTTTGTTGCAGGAAATGGAACACTTACAGCAACACAATCCCCATAATTATCACTATGACTGGTTGGCAAATGCCGATCAGGCAAAATTATTTTTATGGCAGATGACCAATAATGCGGATGCCGCCCAAGCGTGGCTGATACAAAGCAAACAACCGAAAACCGATAAAAATCATTTCACTCAGGTGCAATGGCGCAATATCGTACGGGCACAAATGTTGGTCGGTGAATTTGATGCCGCCAAACAGATTTTGGATCGCCTGATTGCAACGGCAACAGAATTGCATTTAACCTGTGATTTGAATCGAGCCTTGATTCTGCGTAACCGTTGGTATTTCTTGCAAGATCAAAAAGAAGCGGCGCAACAGGATTTAATCGAAGCCTTGCGCTTAACCCGGCAAACTAATTTCATCAGCGCCTTTGTGATTGAAGGTGAAATGATGGCGCAACAAATCCGCCAATTATTGCAGTTAAACGTATTGGATGAGTTAGTGTTGCATAAAGCGCAATTCATTTTGCGTAATATCAATCAATATTACCGCCATAAGTTTGCCCATTTTGACGAACAGTTTGTCGCCAAATTATTGCAAAATCCGCAAGTGCCGGAATTGTTGAAAATCAGCCCGCTGACTCAACGCGAATGGCAGGTGTTGGGGTTGATTTATTCCGGCTACAGCAACGAACAGATCTCCGATGAGTTGCAAGTGGCGACGACAACCATTAAAACCCATATCCGTAATCTGTATCAGAAAATCGGCGTGGCAAACCGCAATGAAGCTATCGGTTACACAAGAGATTTGCTGAAACTGATGGGGTATAGTTAAAAAACAGTCGATTTAATCGCGGTTTGTGATACTATCAAAGCCCAATTACTTCAAAAGGAAAGGAGAAATAGAATGAAAAAAGCGTTATTTCCAATTTCTTTGGCAATCTCTTTCATTCCCGTTTCTGCGCTGGCAGAAGAGCAAACCGATCTTGAACCGCAAGAACCGACTTGGGCGGATGAGCAACATCAGGAAGTAAAAAATATATTACATAACTGGGCGAATGTTATCGACTCGTGGATTGGCGAAACCGATCCTAAAAATCCTGCCAGTGCCGGTTTGCGTGTCATGTTAGACAGCGAATGGAACCGTTATGATGATTTTTCCATTAAACCGCGCGTACGCGGTAAAATCCGCCTGCCTGCCTTGAAGAAACACCTCAGCCTCGTATTCGGTGACGAAGATTTGGATAATGAAGAGCGCGATAAAAACCGTATCGGCAGAAACTATAGTGAACCGCTAAAAAATAATAAAAAATACGATAGTCGCCAAAGTCGTAACGATAACGCCTCTATAGGGCTGCGTTGGTCGAACGGTATTAAACAATTGGGGATCGACACGGATTTAGACGTGGGGGTACGTTCCGGTGCGGATGTATTTGTGCGTTTCAAAGCCAGTAAAGAATGGCGTTTGACAGACAATATCACCACCCGTTTGGAACAGATTTATCGCTACGGTTCCAACAGCAAGCATTATTTACG
>JBHBXR010000056.1:0-4373 GCA_041795785.1 Mesocricetibacter sp. | reverse complement strand
TGTAATATTCATGTGTTGCCGGCAAAAACACCGGCGGAAGAGGTACTGGCATTCAATCCGGACGGCATTTTTCTCTCCAACGGACCGGGCGATCCCGAGCCTTGCGATTATGCAATTCAAGCTATTCAAACCCTGTTGGCAACCAAAAAACCGATTTTCGGCATCTGCCTTGGGCATCAACTGTTAGGTTTGGCAAGCGGCGGTAAAACCAAAAAAATGGCATTCGGGCATCACGGCGGCAACCATCCGGTGCAGGACTTGGATTCGCAAAAAGTGTTTATTACCAGCCAAAATCACGGCTTTGAAGTGGACGAACACAGCCTGCCGCCAAACGTACGCGTCACCCACCGCTCTTTATTCGATAACTCGGTGCAAGGCATTGAATTGACAAATCAATCCGCTTTTTCATTCCAAGGTCACCCTGAAGCCAGCCCGGGTCCGCACGATATTGCGGAGTTGTTTGATAAATTTATTAATGAAATGAGAAAAGCGAAAGACCTATAAACGGATTGTGCCAAATCTCCCCTAACCCCTCTTTGCTAAAGAGGGGAACCGGTTCGGAGAATTAAAAAAGCATAGCGCATTATTTCAAAAAACATTTTTTACTTGCTTTTAATTGAGAGACGAAAAAAGAACAATTCCCCTCTTTAGCAAAGAGGGGTTAGGGGAGATTTGAAAGCATGAATATACGAAACTTTCCCTACAGCACAAACAATTCAACCAAAGTGCGGTTAAATTTTTAATCGTTTTACAGTGAGAAAACAAAAATGCCAAAACGTAACGACATAAATACAATCCTTATTATCGGTGCCGGTCCGATTGTCATCGGTCAGGCGTGCGAGTTTGACTATTCGGGCGCGCAGGCGTGCAAAGCTTTGCGTGAGGAAGGTTATAAAGTGGTGCTAGTGAATTCCAATCCTGCGACTATTATGACCGATCCGAATATGGCGGATGTCACCTACATCGAGCCGATTAACTGGCAGACGGTGGAAAAGATTATCGAAAAAGAGCGTCCGGACGCGATTTTGCCGACTATGGGCGGACAAACCGCATTGAACTGTGCGTTGGACTTATCGAAAAACGGCGTGCTGAAAAAATACGGCGTAGAACTGATTGGCGCGACGGAAGATGCCATTGACAAGGCGGAAGATCGCGGTCGCTTTAAAGAAGCAATGACCAAAATCGGTTTAAGCACGCCGAAATCCTTTGTCTGCCATACCTTTGAAGAAGCTTGGGCGGCGCAAGCGGAAGTCGGCTTTCCGACTTTAATCCGCCCGTCCTTTACTATGGGTGGCTCCGGCGGTGGTATCGCTTATAACAAAGACGAATTTTACGCCATTTGCGAACGCGGCTTTGAAGCCTCACCGACGCATGAATTACTCATCGAACAATCGGTTTTAGGCTGGAAAGAATACGAAATGGAAGTGGTGCGCGATAAAGCTGATAACTGCATTATCGTCTGTTCCATCGAAAACTTTGACCCGATGGGCGTGCATACGGGGGATTCCATTACCGTCGCACCGGCGCAAACCTTAACCGACAAAGAATATCAGATTATGCGTAACGCTTCGCTTGCGGTGTTGCGTGAAATCGGTGTGGATACGGGCGGTTCAAACGTGCAATTTGCGATCAATCCTGAAAACGGCGAGATGATCGTGATTGAAATGAACCCGCGTGTCAGCCGTTCTTCTGCCCTTGCATCTAAAGCGACGGGCTTCCCGATTGCCAAAGTAGCGGCAAAATTGGCGGTGGGTTACACGCTGAATGAACTGCGTAACGACATCACCGGCGGTTTGATTCCCGCTTCGTTCGAGCCTTCTATCGACTATGTGGTCACCAAAGTGCCGCGTTTCGCCTTTGAAAAATTCCCGCAGGCGGACGATCGCTTAACCACGCAAATGAAATCCGTCGGCGAAGTCATGGCAATGGGACGCACCTTCCAAGAGAGTTTGCAAAAAGCGCTGCGCGGTTTGGAAACGGGCATTTGCGGTTTTAATTTGTTATCGGAAGAACCTGAAAAAATTCGCACCGAATTAGGCAATCCGGGGCCGAACCGCATTTTATATGTGGCGGACGCATTCGGCGCCGGTTTCAGTTTGGAAGAAGTACATCATTATTCCAAAATCGATCCTTGGTTCTTAATTCAGATTCAGGATTTGGTGCAGGAAGAATTGGCGTTGGAAAAACGCACGTTGGATGAATTGGATTACGCCGAATTGCGTCGTTTGAAACGCAAAGGCTTTTCCGATAAACGTATCGGTCAGTTGACCAAAGCGGGCGAAAGTGCGGTCAGAAATAAACGCGTTTTATTAAATTTACATCCCGTGTATAAACGTGTGGACACTTGCGCGGGCGAGTTTAAATCCGACACCGCCTATTTATATTCCTGCTATGAAGAAGAATGCGAAAGCCGCCCGTCCGATAACAAAAAAATTATGATTCTAGGCGGCGGACCGAACCGTATCGGGCAAGGCATTGAGTTTGACTATTGCTGCGTACACGCGGCGCTTGCTTTGCGTGAAAGCGGTTTTGAAACCATTATGGTGAACTGTAACCCGGAAACCGTTTCAACGGATTTTGATACCTCCGATCGCTTATATTTCGAGCCGTTGACGTTGGAAGACGTGTTGGAAGTGATTCACGTTGAAAAACCGTACGGCGTGATTGTACATTACGGCGGTCAGACGCCGTTGAAACTCGCCAATGCGCTACATGAAAACGGCGTGAAAATTATCGGTACTTCCGCAGACAGCATTGACGCGGCGGAAGATCGCGAGCGTTTCCAAAAAATCTTGCACGATCTCGGTTTAAAACAACCGAACAACCGCACCGCGCGTAATGCCGTAGAAGCGGTGAGCTTGGCGGAAGAAGTGGGCTATCCGCTGGTGGTACGTCCGTCTTATGTACTGGGCGGCCGCGCCATGCAAATCGTGTATAACGTGGACGAACTGAATAAATATATGCGCGAAGCGGTGCAGGTGTCCGAAGACAGCCCGATTTTGCTTGATCACTTCCTCAACAACGCCATTGAAGTGGACGTGGATTGTATCTGCGACGGCGAACAAGTGGTGATCGGCGGTATTATGCAGCACATTGAGCAAGCTGGGATTCACAGCGGCGACTCCGCCTGTTCGCTGCCGCCGTATTCCTTAAGCCAAACCGTTCAGGACGAAATTCGCCGTCAAACCGCCGCAATGGCGCGGGAGTTAAATGTAGTCGGCTTGATGAACGTGCAGTTTGCGGTGCAGGATAATGTAATTTATGTGTTGGAAGTCAATCCGCGCGCCAGCCGCACCGTGCCGTTCGTGAGCAAAGCTACCGCGCGTCTGCTGGCAAAAATCGCCGCTCGCGTGATGGCGGGAATCAGTCTGAAAGAACAAGGCATTCAGGGCGAAATCATACCGCACTTTTACTCGGTGAAAGAAGCGGTGTTCCCGTTCATCAAGTTCCCGGGCGTGGATACTATTCTCGGCCCTGAAATGCGTTCCACCGGCGAAGTAATGGGCGTGGGTAAAACCTTCTCGGAAGCCTTCCTGAAATCGCAACTCGGCGCCAACGAACGCATTCCGAAAACCGGTAAAGTGTTTTTATCCGTGGATGATAAAGACAAACAGCGCTTGTTACCTGTCGCTCAACGCTTACAGGAACAGGGTTACGGCTTATGTGCGACGATGGGAACGGCGAAATTCCTGCGTGCCAACGGCGTGTTTGCCCAAATCGTCAATAAAGTGCGCGAAGGTCGCCCGAATATTGTGGATGCGATTAAAAACGGCGAAATCGCCATGGTGATCAACACCGTCGGCATCCTGCCGGAAAGCATCGCTGACAGCCATTCCATCCGTCGCAGCGCATTGCAGCAAAAAGTGTTTATTCAAACCACCTTAGCTGCCGCCGAAGCCTTAATCGAAGGAGTGAAAAGCATTGACGGCTATGATGTATATTCAGTGCAGTCATTACATCAAAGCCTGAAAGTTTAAGAGATAAAAAGTGCGGTCGGAATTGACAGCGTTTTAAAAACAGCTTCAAATCCGACCGCACTTTTACTTAAAGTTTGATTGAAGAATGAGGGAATTCAAGATGATAAAGAAATTGTTATTACTCTGTTTAGGATTGCCGGCAGCGGTGTATGCCGCGGATTTACCGACTGCACCGAAATGTGACGATAAAAAAGCCCTTGAAGTGCTGTCTAATGCCTTTGCTCAACAAGGCAAAGCGACAGGCGTGAATATGACGGTGCAACGGGTGCAGAATATCCAACAAACGGCATATTATGCGGAGAACAAAATCCGTCAGTGCAAAGCGCAGGTCAACACGGAAGGCGGCAATTACAGTGCGGATTACACCATCGCCGTACAGGGCGAACAGTTCTTCGT
>JBHBXR010000055.1:0-5369 GCA_041795785.1 Mesocricetibacter sp. | reverse complement strand
ACCGAGGCTATTCCGCCCTTTTCGGTCGGCATTATGATTATCGGCTTTTTGGTGCTGATTATGGGGAAAAGCGATGCGGAAAACGCCATCAAATATTTACAAACTTGGTCGGACAGTGTCATCTGGTTGTTTTTAGGCGGTTTTTTCTTAGCGGAAGCCATGAAAAAAACAGCGTTGGACATTATGCTGCTGAAACACTTATTGCCGAAGTTCGGTAAAGATCCACGTTATGTATTGTGGGGGTTGATGATTAGCACCGCGCTCATGTCTATGCTAATGAGCAACACCGCAACCACGGCAATGATGATCGCCACGGTGAGCCCGATTTTTGCCAGTTTGGATAAAAAAGCCAATTTATCCCGTGCATTATTATTAGGCATTCCTGCCGCCGCATCTATCGGCGGAATGGCGACCATTATCGGCTCCGCACCGAATGCGATTGCAGTGGGCGCGTTGGAAAATATCGGCTATTCCATTTCCTTTTTGGAATGGATGCTTGTCGGCACACCAATCGCATTCGTATTGCTCTATGTGTTTTGGAAAGCGTTGATAAAACGTTATCGAATCAGCGAACAAGGCGAATTGCAGTTTGATTTTATTAATACTCTACCGTCAAATTACACGCCGGAAGAAAAGACGCAAAAATCAATCGTCTTAGTGATTTTAGCGATTACCCTATTCTGCTGGCTGACGTCAAAATGGATCGGCATTCCCGTGGCTGCAGCGTCCGGTATTCCGATTGTGGGATTAACAATGCTCGGTATTTTGGATGAAGACGATGTACGCAAATTGCCTTGGGACACCCTAATGCTGGTTGCCGGCGGTTTGGCACTTGGTTTAGCCATTGAAGAACAAAATATTGCGTCCCATTTCGTGGAAAAAATCAGCCATCTCAATGTCAGTTTCTTCCCGCTGCTGATTTTATTCGGATTTATGACCATGGTGTTCTCAAACTTTATGAGCAACACTGCCGCAACGACAATTTTAATTCCGATGGCGCTATCGTTATTGACTATGGTCGGCAAAGATATAAACCCAATTATTCTACCGTTAGTCATCGGTTTAAGTGCTTCTTGCGCCCTATTCCTACCGGTATCCACACCGCCGAACGCCATTGCGTTCAGCACGGGATTGATTAAACAATCAGAATTCCGTTTGGGCGGAACGGTGGTCGGTCTGTTGGGTCCTGCACTGAGTATCGTCTGGGTTTATATTGTGGTGATGTTCTTTTATTAATACAAAGGAAGAATAGATAAAAAGTGCGGTCGAAATTTTTGATATTATGCAGCTGCTGTACAGTGGCTGCATAATCCCTGAGGTTTTTAATGTTTTTTCCGCTTAATGATTTTATTATAAAAGTCAGACGGCGTTCTTACCTTCTTCTTTTCTAATTCTCCGCACCAACGATGAAAAACATCAGCTTCCCAACGTTGTAAATCACGATGTTTCATCGCTTGCGGAGAAGGAATGTTAACCAGCCAATAAACTGCCGGCACACCGATTAACGGAATAATGGCAATCAGCGAATAACAGATCTTAAACCACAATAATTCCTCGCAACGCCAAATTCGCATAATCAAGCGTAACGCAAGCAGTTCATAACAGATCAACCCAAACCACCACCAAATGTTTGGAATCTCCGCCAACTTCAGCATTGTTTCCCCCATAATAAAAGTGCGGTTAAAAAATTTCACATTTTTTCCACCGCACTTTATACCTTACTTAATTATTAAAACCCTTCTTTCAAACTCACCGTCAGGTTAAATACTAAATGCCCCGCTCGGCTGTCTTTGCTGTCGGCACAATAATATCCCTCACGTTCAAATTGATAAGGTTGTTCAGGTTGCGCATCGGCTAAACTTTTTTCAACAACGCCCTGTTTGACGATTAAAGATTCTGGATTAAGCACGGAAAGAATGTCTTCTTCCGCTCCCGGATTGGCAACGTTAAACAAACGGGAGTAAACGCGGAATTCCGCCGGTAAATTATCCGTGGCGGAAACCCATTGAATGACGCCTTTCACTTTGCGTCCGTCCGCCGGATTTTTACCTAAAGTATCAGGATCATAGCTGCAATAAACAGTTGTGATATTACCCTGTTCGTCTTTTTCCACCCGTTCCGCTTTGATCACATAAGCATTACGCAAACGCACTTCTTTACCCAGCACCAAGCGTTTATATTGTTTATTGGCTTCTTCACGGAAGTCTTCCTGATCAATATAAAGCTCGCGGGTAAACGGCAGTTGACGTTCGCCCAATTCCGGACGGTTCGGATGATTCGGCGCGGTCAGCATTTCCGTTTCGGTGAAATTTTCAATCACAATTTTCAACGGGTTTAACACCGCCATTGCACGCGGCGCATTGACGTTTAGATCATCACGGATACAGCTCTCCAATGCGCTGTATTCCACCACGTTATCTTGCTTGGTCACGCCGATACGACGACAAAATTCACGAATCGATGCCGGCGTATAACCGCGACGACGTAAGCCCGAAATGGTCGGCATACGCGGATCATTCCAACCGTCAACAATGCCGTCTTCCACTAATTTCAACAACTTACGCTTAGACGTTAATGTGCCTTCTAAGTTTAAACGGGAAAATTCGTACTGATGCGGTAACGGTCGTTCAATGGAAATATTTTCCAACACCCAATCATATAAACGACGGTTGTCTTGAAACTCCAAAGTGCATAAAGAATGAGTGATCCGCTCAATAGCATCGGAAATACAATGGGTAAAATCATACATCGGGTAAATGCACCATTTGTCACCGGTTTGATGATGGCTGGCGAATTTAATCCGATAAAGCACCGGATCGCGCATCACCATAAACGGCGACGCCATATCGATTTTAGCGCGCAAGCTCATTTTGCCTTCTTCCACTTCGCCGTTTTTCATTTTTTCAAACAGACGTAAGTTTTCTTCGATCGGACGATCACGATAAGGGCTGTTTTTCCCCGGTTCGGTTAATGTACCGCGATATTCACGCATTTGCTCCGGCGAAAGTTCATCCACATAAGCCAATCCTTTTTCGATTAATTCAATGGCGTAAGCATAAAGTTGATCGAAATAATCGGAGGCATAACGGGCTTCACCTTCCCATTTGAACCCTAGCCACTCAACATCCTGCTTAATGGAATCTACATATTCCACATCTTCTTTGACCGGATTGGTGTCATCAAAACGAAGATTACATAAGCCTTGATAATCCTGCGCGATGCCAAAGTTTAAACAAATGGATTTGGCGTGTCCGATATGCAAATAACCGTTCGGCTCAGGCGGGAAACGGGTGTACACATTATGATGTTTACCGTTAGCCAAATCTTCATCAATAATTTGGCGGATAAAATTAGTTGGTTTATGTTCTTGCTCAATAATTTCGCTAGTCATTTACGACCTCAACTGTTGGATATTCCTAAAAAATTCCAACTATTCTACACTGTTTGCAAGGAGAACAAAAGCGGGGGGCGAAAGTGAATTCCTTATATAAAAAAATAGCGGGATATATTTCCCGCTATTTTAAATTAACACAATTCTAATTTTTTAAGATTCAGCAATTACCATTGATAACCGATGCTGGCACCGTAGTTAATATCACTGCGTGTATTAACGCCTGCACCGACTTTAATAGAAATCTTATTATTGTCAGAATTGCGGGAGTAACCGATAGCAACGGCCGATTCTCCTCTATATCCACCGACACCTAATGAAACAACGCTCTTACCCGGTTGATTCGGACGCTGTAAGAACGATAATGCTGTCGCACCGGCAATACCTGCGCGCAACTGACGATCCATACGATGAACATCGCCTCTTAACTGATTAATCGCACGTGTGTTGTTTTCCACTGCTTTATTGGTGTAGTACAACTGGCTACCGTTCACCGCATCCGTACTGGTCGGAGAAATTACGCCCGCCGCAACATGCTGCAATTGACGCTCTTTACCTTCCGCACCGATAGAGGCTACACGGGTCGCTTTGGTTGCTTTCGCCGCCACATTGTTGTCATTCAAACCACCGTAAGTGTAAGCACTATCCGTAGTACCTGCCGCCACATGGGCATCTCTCGCCACAGATTCCGCACCTAACGCCACAGAATAAGCGCCATCCGCTAAGCTCGCCGGACCGATTGCCAAACCTGCCACTGCGTTTTTCGAAACAAGGGCTTTATAACCAATCGCCGTCGAATACGCCGCATTCGCATTGGAATCTTCTTCGCTGTAACCGTCTTTCGTTGACTTCACCACACCGTCATTAGTATGGAAGAACTTGATACCTTGTTCGTTCATGTTTCTGATCGCATCAAGGATACCGTTTTGTTCTAATGTACCGCTGTCATCCACATTATACGTTCTTAATGCGGCTCTTCCTGCTGCACTTAACGTACCGTTTGAATTCACATAAACATTACCGTTTACATCCATACCGTAAACAGCTGCGCTCACCTCTAACGCCTTAACAGAGCCTACAGCAGTGATTAGGTCACTAACGTTTACTGCGTTGTTTAAAATTGAAGGATCTAATGTCGCCGTTCCTTCAATGATAGGTTTCATATCTATCGTTCTCACATTACCTGCCGCATCGGTGTAAGTCGGTAAACCGTTAGCCATTTCGGTAACTGCTTGGCCATTCATATCCAATCCGTATTTATTTAAGAATGGACCGCCGTTGATAGCAAGAGCATCAGTTTGAACCCCTCCTACATTGATAACGTGATTAAGAGCCACTTTCACCCCATTCGCCGTGGTGCTGGTGGTGATGTTTTTACTGTCACCGTTTACACTTACCGTGCTGCCCAATCTACGCTCGACATTAGTGCCGCTGTCCGCCGCAAAAGTAAGCGGGCTGGATGACATACCGTTAAGACTGCTGATCGCATCCCCAACGCTATTGACAGTTTTGATCGAACCGTCAGATTGAGTAATTTGATAGCTTGGTGCAATAATCGAACCGTTATTCGGATCTACCGATGCACCACCACCCAATGCCGAAGTAATGCCGCTTAACTGACCGATTGTCGCCGCATCAGTCGCGGATGTACCGGCGCTGATATTCGTGATTTTGTTACCGCCGTTGTTCAATCCGCCGGAGGTTAAACTAACCGCTTTAGTCGGATCCGTATTGGCAATCGTCAAACCGCCGTTATTGATTGTGGTGTTGCCTGCCGTAAAGGTGTTGGCTTTCACACTGTCAACGCTGAGATCTTTTGCCAAGTTAAACGTCACATCGTTACTTGCCGTGGTTTTAGCGATCACAATATTGCCGTCACTGTTGTTCAAATCAACGGTTGCATTCGGTGCAACGTTAGTTTTATTCGCACCTTGTGCTGATAAATTCCAACCTGCACTCGCTGCATTGCGTACTGTTT
>JBHBXR010000054.1:0-2919 GCA_041795785.1 Mesocricetibacter sp. | reverse complement strand
TAATTTTAAAGGAAAATTTAATAATAACAATTTACATTTAGAATAAATTAACAAATTTTTTACATAAATTTTTTTGAAAATTATTTGTATTTTTTTCCGCAACAAAATTAAGAAAGAAATAAATTAAATGCAATACGCCGTTTATTCTCGGTTTACATTTGATTTTTCATCAGATTTCATTATAATAGCCGACCTCAAAGCAAGGCTTTGGGCTGAACATGGAAAATCGCTGGGTCGCCTGCGGTTTTTTAATTTTAATTTACTGAAAAGAGAACAATACAATGTTTAAATTTAACGCTGAAGTTCGTACGGCGCAAGGTAAGGGTGCGAGCCGCCGCCTGCGTCACAACGGTCAAATTCCGGCTATCGTTTACGGTGGCAAAGAAGAGCCGGTTTCTATCGTATTAAACCACGATGAGTTAAACAACGCACAAGCACATGATAATTTCTATACGGATGTCATCACTTTAGTGATTGACGGTAAAGAAGTTGCGGTAAAAGTTCAAGCAATGCAACGTCACCCGTTCAAACCGAAATTAGTTCACATCGACTTCAAACGTGCTTAATTTTAAGTTTGTTTACTAAAAAGAACACCAATAGTCATTGATTATTGGTGTTTTTTTATATACAGTCAGGCAACAACATAATACATAAGAGGAAGATAATATGACATTAAAAATAGGCATTGTCGGCGCAGGCGGACGCATGGGACGTCAATTAATTCAAGCGGTACAAAATGCGGAAGGCGTTGAATTGGGCGCAGCATTTGAACGTAAAGGTTCCTCCTTAATCGGCGCCGATGCGGGGGAGTTGGCGGGTATCGGTTCAATCGGTATTAAAGTGGCGGAAGATCTTGCCGCTCAGCAGGATAAGTTTGATGTGCTGATTGATTTCACCCGCCCGGAAGGCACATTAGACCATATCGCTTGTTGCGTAGCGCATAATAAAAAAATGATCATCGGCACAACGGGATTTGACGAAGCCGGCAAAGCGACGATTCAAGCGGCGGCGGAAAAAATTGCGATTGTGTTTGCATCGAATTATAGCGTCGGGGTAAATTTAGTTTTCAAATTATTGGAAAAAGCCGCTAAAGTGATGGGCGATTACTGCGACATTGAAATTATCGAAGCGCACCACCGTCATAAAGTGGACGCGCCTTCCGGCACGGCGCTGTCAATGGGCGAACATATTGCCAAAACCTTAGGACGCGATTTGAAAACCCACGGCGTGTTTTGTCGCGAAGGCATTACCGGTGAACGCAAGCGGGATGAAATCGGCTTTTCTACGATACGCGCCAGTGACGTAGTGGGCGAACATACGGTATGGTTTGCCGATATCGGCGAACGGGTGGAAATTTCACATCGCGCTTCAAGTCGCATGACTTTCGCCAACGGTGCGGTTCGAGCGGCAAAATGGGTGGTAAACAAACGGAACGGATTATTTGATATGACGGATGTGTTGGATTTGAATAATCTTTAAAGCTCGATTTCCAAATCCTGTTCCACCTGACAGCAGCACAATAGGATTTCATTTGGGTTTAAAAAGGCGAGGGGCGGTTCTTTATAGAAAACCTTGCCTTTTTTCATTTTGACCCGACAGGAGCCGCAATATCCGCTGCGACATTGGTATTCGTGATGGAGGTTATTTTGTTCCAATGTTGAGAGTAGGGAAGTGCGGTTGTCGTGGCGAACGCTGATATTTTTGTTGATGATATGAATGTTGTAGCTTTTCATTTTCTTTTTTATGTTGAGAAGGAAAACCTGTCATTCGCGCGTCGGTCAGACAAAGTGCGGTCAGTTTTTAACAAATTTTGAAAACTCTTGAAAACTTGACCACACTTTTAATAAACGTAGAGCAAAATTTTGTTCTTACAGATCAAAATCCCCGAAATCGCTGGTATCCACTTTCGAATCAATCTGACCGACAAGATACGAGCTCACTTCCACTTCCTGCGGCGCTACCTGTACGTTGTCGGACACCAGCCAAGCGTTGATCCACGGAATCGGGTTGGAGCGGGCTTGGAACGGTAACGGCAAGCCCACCGCCTGCATACGGATATTGGTAATGTATTCCACATATTGCACCAAAATATCTTTATTCAGACCGATCATCGAACCGTCTTTGAACAAATAATCCGCCCATTCTTTTTCCTGTTCCGCCGCCGCGACGAATAAATCATAGGCTTCTTGTTTGCACTCTTCCGCCACTTCCGCCATTTCAGGATCGTCCTGACCGGATGCCATAATGTTCAGAATATGCTGAGTGCCGGTTAAATGCAGCGCTTCGTCACGGGCGATAAATTTAATGATTTTCGCATTACCTTCCATTAATTGACGTTCCGCAAAGGCGAACGAACAGGCGAAAGACACATAGAAACGAATGGCTTCCAAGGCATTGACGCTCATTAAGCATAAATAAAGTTGTTTTTTCAGATTGCGTAAAGTTACCACGCATTCTTTGCCGTCCACGGTGTAAGTGCCTTCGCCGTACAAACCGTATAATTGGCTGTCGCGGATCAAATCATCGTAGTAAGCGGAAATATCTTGCGCGCGTTTGATGATTTCTTCGTTGGTTACGATATCGTCAAACACCACGGACGGATCGTTGACGATATTACGAATAATATGCGTATAAGAACGGGAATGAATGGTTTCCGAGAAAGTCCAAGTCTCGATCCAAGTTTCCAATTCAGGAATCGATACTAACGGCAATAACGCCACGTTCGGACTGCGCCCCTGAATGGAGTCCAACAGAGTTTGATATTTTAAGTTACTGATAAAAATATGTTTTTCGTGTTCCGGTAATGCCTGATAGTCAATTCGATCTTGCGACACGTCCACTTCTTCCGGACGCCAGAAGAAAGAAAGTTGTTTTTCAATCAACTTTTCAAAGGTTTCGTATTTTTGCTGATCGTAACGG
>JBHBXR010000053.1:0-10353 GCA_041795785.1 Mesocricetibacter sp. | reverse complement strand
AATCACCAAAATAAATACCAAGGTGCGCAAAAATCCGGCATTTAACGGTGCAAGAATATAGGTATCGACCAAATAAGAACACAGTGATGCAACGGTTAGCACAAAAGTGGTCGCCAATCCCATTCCGACGGCGGTTTCCACTTTTTTGGAAACGCCCATAAACGGGCAAAGTCCGAGGAATTTCACCAAAACGAAGTTATTGATTAAGGCAGTGCTGATAATTAATAAAATATAATCGGTCATAAGGGTTTAAGTAAATTCGTTTAAGTGCGTTATTATCCTAGTTTTACCGCGCAAGAACAATAAAAAATTTGGGGTATAAACGGGAGGTAATTGCATCTATTGATAAAACCGATATTAAAAAATGCACGCAAAACCGACCGCACTTTCTGTTCTTTTCCGCTTTCGGACAACAAATTTACCCGTTCATAGATAATGAAAAGCGTGCTAGAATACGCCGGTTTTTTACGGCATAAGACACAAAGGTTAATCAATGAAAGCCAGTATTATTAATAAATTAGACAGTTTAAACGAACGCCACGAGGAGCTGGAAGCGCTACTCGGTGATGCTTCCGTTATCAGTGATCAGGAAAAATTCCGCGCCTATTCGAAAGAATACGCCCAACTGGAAGATGTGGTGAAATGTTTTTCCCGTTGGAAACAGTTAAATTCCAATATGGAAGAGGCGGAAATTTTGCTGGAAGATCCAAGTATGCGCGACATGGCGTTGGAAGAAATTGAAGAATGTAAAACGGAGATCGAGCAGGTAGAACAGCAATTACAAATTTTATTGTTACCGAAAGATCCGAACGATGAATATAACGCTTATTTGGAAATTCGCGCCGGCACAGGCGGTGACGAAGCGGGTATTTTTGCCGGCGATTTATTCCGTATGTATAGCCGTTATGCGGAAGGCAAACGCTGGCGTATCGAAACCTTGAGTGCCAATGAAAGCGAACAGGGCGGTTATAAAGAAATCATCGTCAAAGTGAGCGGTGAAGGCGTGTACGGACAGCTCAAATTTGAATCGGGCGGTCATCGCGTACAGCGCGTACCGAAAACCGAATCGCAAGGGCGCATTCATACTTCCGCTTGCACCGTGGCGGTCATGCCAGAATTGCCGGAAAGCGAACTGCCGGAAATCAACCCGTCGGATTTGCGTATCGATACTTACCGTTCATCGGGTGCCGGCGGTCAGCACGTCAATACGACGGATTCCGCCGTGCGTATCACCCATATTCCGACCGGTATTGTGGTGGAATGTCAGGACGAGCGTTCGCAGCATAAAAATAAAGCCAAAGCCATGTCGGTTTTAGCGTCACGCATTGTACAGGCAGAGCAGGAAAGACAAGCCGCCGAACAAGCGGATACACGCCGTAACTTATTGGGTTCGGGCGATCGTTCGGATAAAATACGCACCTATAATTACCCGCAAGGGAGAGTGACCGATCACCGTATCAACCTGACCATTTATCGCCTTGATGAAGTCATGAACGGTAAAATCGACGAATTAATTCAACCGATTATTACCGAATATCAGGCGGATCAATTAGCGGCGTTGTCCGAAAGCAATTAACCTTTAAACGGGCACGAATATTAAGTTCGTGCCTTTTTGGTATCAATATGTTAGTTGAAAATCCACGCCAGAAAAAATGGCAAAGAAAAAATCCTCAATATCTTGAGTTCGGTACGCAGAGTGAAATCATAAAACCGAAAAGTGCGGTCGAAAAACCTGCCGAAATCTCAATCAAACCGCTGTTCAAACATGAGGAACAAAGCCCGCCGACATCAACTTATCGATTCGTTAAGGCGAAACCGGGGCAACGGATTTTGGCGACGCTAATCAATATTATCCTGTTCTTTGTCTTTTTTGCGCTGGCTGTCGTTTACGACTTACTGACGGAAGACGTTTACGGCGCAATGTCGTTTATTCCCGTTTATCTTTTCACTCAGTTGTTGCTTATGTGGTTTTACGGTCAAACGCTGGGAAAACGAATAATGAAAATTTATGTGGTCGAAACGGCAACAGAAAAGAAATTGCCGATTTGCCGCTATCTATTCAGAGAAGTTGTCGGAGCGATAATCTATATTGTCTTTTGGTTTAATATTTTTATCGACACCTTTAAGTTATTGGGTAGCGGCGATCTGGAAACGTTCAGCCGTTCCGGCTCGAAGGTTGTGCAAAAACAAATATAAATCGGGAACATCCGCAAGAGAATTGAATATGATGAATTATCAGCAGTGGCTTGCTTTTGCCGAAAAGGAACTTGCACAAAATAACAACGATCCCTTTTTAAATCCGAAAACCGATGCGAACTTGTTATTGCAGTTTGTCACACAAAAATCCAAAGCGCAGATTTTTGCCTTTGCCGAAACCCTATTAGACGAAAAAACGCAGCAAAAACTGACCGCACTTTTAACTCGTCGTATTAACGGTGAGCCGATGGCTTATATTTTAGGGGAAAAGGAATTTTGGTCGTTAACTTTGGAAGTGTCGCCCGCTACGCTGATTCCCCGTCCCGATACGGAAATTTTAGTGGAAAAGGCCTTGGAATTGACAACTCAACGATTAAATTCAGCACAGTTTGACGGCGGCTTGGCTATTCTTGATTTAGGCACCGGTACGGGAGCGATTATTTTGGCGTTGAGCGCCGAACTAATTCCGTTGACCGAACAAAAACAGATTCGCTTCAGTGCATTGGGCGTGGATTGTTTGCCTGCCGCCGTTGAATTGGCAAAACGCAATGCGGTTCGTAACCGTTTGACGCAAGTGGAATTTTTATGCAGCGATTGGTTTTCGCAAATCGGCGGGCGTAAGTTTGATCTGATTGTCAGCAATCCGCCTTATATTGACGAAGGGGATGAACATTTAAAACAAGGCGATGTGCGTTTCGAGCCTTTATCCGCCTTGACGGCGAAAGAACAAGGTTATGCGGATTTACGGCATATTATCGAACAGGCGGAGCATTACTTGAAACCGCAGGGCTGGTTGTTATTGGAACACGGTTGGCAACAGGGCGAAAAAGTGCGGTCGATTTTTGCAGAGAATTTATGGCAGTCTATTGAAACCGTTAGAGATTACGGCGACAATGAACGGGTGAGTTTGGCCCGATTGTAGGAAATCCGTATGAAGTATTACCAAAAAGCGCTGTTTGATGAAATGGTTTCTTTTTATTTGGTGACGGCAAACGACGAAGGTGACGAGCTGGGGCGGATTCGTGCGCTAATAGGCGGTTTGGTGCGTAAAGCGCGCAAAGCCATTCCGCAGGAAGAAGAAACCAAACTCAAAATCCATAAATTATTGCAGTTGGTTTATGGTGATTGGGGCTTTTATTGCGATCCGAATAACTATTTTCAATCTTGCAATCTTTATATCAATCAAGTGCTTGAAACTCATCAGGGAATGCCGGTCAGCTTGGGGGCGATTGTGTTGTATTTGGCGGACAGTTTGAATTTGCCGCTTTATCCGGTGAATTTTCCGACGCAATTAATTTTACGCGCGGAAGCAGATGAACAAGTTGCCTTTATTGATCCTTGGGACGGTAGATATATTAGCCGTCACAAATTACAGCAATTATACGAAGGGGCTTTCGGTTTCGGTGCCAAATTAAGTATTGAAGAATTGGCGGTGGCGGATGCGGCGGAATTATTAAACCGTTTTGCCCAACTTGCCAAACACACGTTGATTCGCGAAGGGCAGAGCGATGCCGCCTTAAAGTATATTAATACGTTGGTACGGCGCTATCCGCAAGATCCTTATGAAATTCGTGACCGCGGATTGGTGTTGGCGCAAATGGGCTGTTATCACGCCGCAATAGAAGATTTGCAATATTTCATCGAGCAACGTCCCGATGATCCCTCCGTGTTTTTATTAATCGCCCAAATGTCCGAACTTAAACAAAATCATTATTCTATTCATTAATAAGGAGTTTTTATGCAAAATAAAATTGTTCGTATCGGGAATATTGAGGTTGCCAACGACAAGCCTTTTGTGTTGTTCGGCGGTATGAACGTACTTGAAAGTCGCGATATGGCGATGAAAGTCTGCGAAAAATATGTGGAAGTCACACAAAAATTGGATGTACCTTATGTATTTAAAGCCTCATTTGACAAGGCCAATCGTTCTTCCATTCACTCTTACCGCGGACCGGGAATGGAAGATGGGCTCAAAATTTTCCAAGAGTTGAAACAAACTTTCGGGGTAAAACTGATTACGGATGTGCATGAAATTTACCAATGCAAACCGGTGGCGGAGGTAGTGGATGTTATTCAGCTGCCTGCATTCTTAGCTCGTCAGACGGATTTGGTGGAAGCAATGGCGCGCACCGGCGCGGTGATTAATGTCAAAAAACCGCAATTTTTAAGCCCGGGACAAATGGGGAATATCGTGGAAAAAATCGAAGAATGCGGCAACGATCAAATCATTTTATGTGATCGCGGCACTAACTTCGGTTATGACAATTTAGTGGTGGATATGCTCGGTTTCGGCGTAATGAAAAAAGTGTCGAAAGGCAGTCCGGTGATTTTCGATGTCACCCATTCATTGCAATGCCGCGATCCTTTCGGCGCGGCATCCGGCGGTCGCCGTGACCAGGTCACGGAATTGGCACGCTCAGGATTGGCGGTCGGTATTGCCGGGTTATTCCTAGAAGCCCATCCGGATCCGAATAAAGCCAAATGCGACGGACCTTCGGCTTTACCGTTAAGCGTATTGGAAGGCTTTATCAGCCAGATGAAAGCCATCGACGATTTAGTAAAAAGTTTCCCTGTGTTGGATACTTCAAACTAAGTCAAAGAAATTAAAGGAAAAGTGCGGTCAATTTTGATCGCATTTTTTATGCAACAAGCAAATAAAAAAAAGCCGCTTATTGTGGGGGTAAGCGGCGTAAAGTGTTGGAGTGATTATCTATTATTGTTTGAATAGAGTAAATGATAACTATTCTCAAAAATAATGTCAATAGATTTACAAATAAAAATTATTCCTATTTAATAATCGGTTAATTTTTCGATATTTGTCAGCCGATAACCGAAATCCGATTCTTGCACATCCATTTTATAACGATCACCGATTTTGTTGTTTTTAGCGCTATTTGTGCAGAGATAATAATATTGGCGGTTCATTTCGTTTTTTAGCTGTAAAACGTAAAGGCAACTTGCCCCCAACTGATGCTCGGGTTTTATTCCTCGAATTTTAGCAATATGCTCCACTCTAAATTGCTGCGGTTGTTTTTCTTCAAAAATCAGCGTGTAATACATCCCCGCAATCGGCACGAGAGCTTGATTATACAACATATACAACATCGATGCGAGCCCAATTGTGATCACGAAACGCAGATAGCAAACCCACAGTTTTCCTATGATAGAAAATTCTATTAATTTGAGTTTACTGGCTAAAAAGAATGATAGGGCAAGGAAAATAATACCACTCAGTGATTCAAACAAAAGTGATAATTCCATAGACAATTCTGAAGAAAACGGATAGTTGGCTCGTTCAAATGTCACAAATAACGGGGAAATAACAAACAGCATTAGCAGAATGCATGGCCACAACACTTTTGGGCTGATGGTAAAACCGGCGTGGTCGTTGTAATTAACAATCACGGTGTCATCAACCGGTAATGTCCGTTGTAAGTCGAAAGGTTCAAATTCATTGACGAACATCATTTTATCCGCGCCATTAAAACCCGAAGCATCCAGCAGTCTGACTTTCTTCTCGGCAACCAATCGCTCCAATTCCGCCGTCATAAAACCGGGTTTTTCATAGCTGAACCAACCGCCGTATTCACAAAACAAGACGTTACTTTGTAACGAGTTATGAGCAAAAAATGCCCCATAATCAACATATTTGCCGCAAAAAATTATATCATCACAGTCGTTAAATTCTTTTTGATATGCCTGTACGGTGGCATAATCCATACGGTATTTACAGAACGGCATGCCAACCGTCCGAATTCTTTTTCGTTCGGGAATTTTATATTCCGTAAAGACGCAGTGATAAGATTTATTATCATAGTATAAATCGCAAAAATAGTTGCCCCGTTGACATTCGGCGGGAACGGACAGGATATCCCTTAAATTATCGCTGATGGAAAAGCGGTTTTTGTATTTTTTATATAATGCGGTTTGATAACGCTTTTGCGCAATATCAAAATATAAAATCTTGCCGTCTTGTACGGCGATACGTTGCCACAACGGATATCCCATTTTACCTCCCGATTGCCGTTTAAATTAGTTTTACCGCTTCAGTCAGTGAAAGTGCGGTCGGAATTTGCGCCGAAATTTCAAATTCGACGGCATAACTGTAAACTTCCACGCCTTCTTTCATTGCTTGACGCAATAATTTGTCGTATTCCGGATCGATATATTCCGCCGTTTTAAAACAATCGAAACCGTTATGTAAACCGGCGAAAAAAACGACGGCGCGATGTCCCAGTTTTTTCATCGCCATTAACTCGCGCAAGTGTTTCTGCCCGCGCGTAGTGACCGCATCGGGAAACATACCGATATTGCCATTCACCAAGGTAACGGACTTTACTTCCACATAGCAGTCGGGCAAGCCTTCCCCTTTAAGCAGAAAATCAATCCGACTGTTTTCTTCGCCGTATTTGACTTCCGGCAGAATTTGGTCATACATTGCCAATTCTGTAATTTGTTTGTTTTGTAATGCTTCAAAGGTTAACTGATTGGAACGATGGGTATTGATACACACCAGCTGCCCGTTTTTCAGTTGCGTCAGTTCCCACGAATGGGGATATTTACGTGTAGCGCTGTCGGAAACGGAATACCAAACGGTATCGCCCGCCTCACCGCAGCCGGTCATCGCGCCGGTGTTGGCACAGTGAATCGTCAGAATTTCACCGTTTGCCAGTTCGACATCGGCAAGAAAACGTTTATAACGGCGAATCAGTTTTGCAGCTTGTAATGAGGGTAATTGCATAAAATTTATCTGAAAAAATAGCATGGTTGATAGATGGAAACAATTATAAACGCGAATGCACGCAATTTCCAAAGAATAAAAAATCTGTGTTAAACTAACCGCACTTTTTTAGCGTAAGGATTTATCTCAACATAATGAAATTTATTTCTTTCAATATTAACGGACTTCGGGCAAGACCTCACCAGCTTGAAGCCGTTATCGACAAACATCAACCCGATGTTATCGGTTTACAGGAAATCAAAGTGGCGGACGAAGCCTTTCCTTACGAACTGGTCGAACACTTGGGTTATCATATCTTTCATCACGGTCAGAAAGGACATTACGGTGTGGCGTTGTTGACCAAACAAATGCCGCAGGCGGTACGCAAAGGCTTTCCGACCGATGAAGAAGATGCACAACGCCGTATTATTATGGCGGATTTACAAACGGAGTTCGGATTATTAACCGTAATTAACGGTTATTTTCCGCAAGGCGAAAGTCGTGACCATGTCACTAAATTTCCGGCAAAAGAGAAGTTTTACGGCGATTTACAACATTATCTGGAACAACATCACAATCCTGAACAACCGGTAGTCATTATGGGCGATATGAATATCAGCCCGACGGATTTGGATATCGGTATCGGTGAAGAAAACCGTAAGCGTTGGTTGCGTACCGGAAAATGTTCGTTTTTACCGGAGGAGCGCGAATGGTATCAACGTTTGTATAATTACGGTTTGGTGGATACGTTCCGACATCTGAACCCGACAGTGAACGACAAATTTTCATGGTTTGATTATCGTTCCAAAGGTTTTGATGATAATCGCGGGTTACGTATTGATCATATTTTAGTAAACACAACATTAGCCGAGCATTGTGTGGAAACGGGCATCGCATTAGACATTCGAGCGATGGATAAACCTTCCGATCATGCACCGGTTTGGGCGGTATTTAAATGATGACTGACAAAACTATACAAGAACTTGAACAAAACTGGAAAAATTACCGCACAATGATCAACGATCATCCTGCGATTATTTCGGTAAATATGGATATGTTTGAAGATCTACGGGACGATTATCTGAATAAAGTCGCCGCATTTTCTCAACCTTATGATGCCGATGAAGAAGGTTTGCCAAAACCGGGAACACAGGAAAATGTGCTGCGTAATTTAGCAAAAATATTGACGCAATTAAATGCGCTGAATGATGTGTTATATGCCGGACACATTATTTCCAACGGCGAAGTCAAATTGTATTTTTATATTGAATATCCCGAGCTGTTTATTGAAACCGCTAAGCAATTTGTAGCCGCCGATAAGATAACCATTCAAGAGGATCCGGAATGGGATATTTATTTTGATTTCTTATTGCCTTCTAAAGTGGAAGTGAAATTCGATCTGACCGAGGAAATATTAAATACCATGGCGGAAAACGGGTTGGATTTAAGCCAAACTTATTACATTGAACACCGTTTTCATTTTGATAACAAAGATGATATGGATAATTTCATCGAGCAATGCCGCTTCTTGGATATTTCTTTCACCACGATCAAATATACGGATACCCCCGTTCAATTGGAAAATATGCCGAATGAGCAATATTTACTCAAATTAGAACAGGAAATTCCGTTGGATACGCAGGATATTTTTAAATCGGTAGAACTGTTTGAAGAAATGGTGCGCGATTATCACGGCGAATATACGGGATGGGAATCCATCGATCCCAATGAAGATAAAAAGTATGTAAATTAATCTTCCGATTGTGCGTAAATTTAAAAAGCTGTGGCAAATATTTACCACAGCTTTTTTGTTCTAATGTTTCGATTAAATTATTGTCGTGCCAAACGCAAATTTTGCGGCACCGCCTCAAAATTGGAACGAAACGGATTAATATCCAACCCGCCGCGGCGGGTATAACGCGCGTAAACCGTCAGTTTTTCAGGTTGCGCAAAACGCATCAAATCGCAAAAAATCCGCTCTACGCATTGTTCGTGAAATTCATTATGTTGACGGAATGACACTATATAACGCAATAATTTTTCACGGTTTATTTGCTTACCCGCATAATGAATCCGTATGCTGCCCCAATCGGGCTGATTGGTAATTAAACAGTTGGATTTCAGCAAATGACTGACCAACGTTTCTTCTACCACCGAATCCCCCGTACAATTTTCCAACAACGCAGGATTAAAAGCATAGTCATGAATTTCAATATCCTGCTGATCAATACATTCACCCTGTAATTCCGCAATAACGGCGTGTTGATAAAACGACAAAAAATTCAACCGCACTTTCACTTCGCCTTGCGCACAATCCTGCAAATCCCGCTGCATAATGCGTTGAACCTCATCAAACGAGCAAAATTTGCTTTGATTAAAACTGTTCAAATAGAGCTTAAAACTTTTTGACTCGATTAAATTCTCACTGCGATAATCAATTTCCACATCAGCAATCGCCACCTGCGGCACGCCTTTTTCATTTAACCATGAAATTTCATACGCCGTCCAAATATCCGCCCCGACGGAAAACGGCTGCTGCGCCGTAATGCCCAATTCATCCCGATTTAAACGACGCGGCACCGCCTGTAATAACCTAGGGTCGTATTTTTCCGCATATTCCGTCGCTTGCCCTAATTTAAGCGCGACAAGGCTGTTATCTTGGTAGTTCATTGCATTCCTTAATTGAATAAAAATCACAGGCATATTAACAAATTTATGCCTAGGAAGTAATCGGATTTATTATTGCGAATAATTGAAGATCAAAAGTGCGGTTAAAAAATCAAGCGTTTTTTTAAAATGTGATCTCATCTGCAAATCATAAAAATAATTCAGAAGATTGTTGATAACGTATTGAAGTTAAAATAACCTTTAACAACAATACTGCGTTTTATATTTATTATTTCGACAGAGAAAATCGTGATGGATTGCTATCTGTAAAATATTCCGTTAACCGATTAAAAATTAAGGTGATATTTGCTATGGGTGTTTGGTTTATTCTTTTAATGGAAAAAATTGTGACAGCTTGTTGTGAAAGTACGAAAAAACTCAGGCAGTGGACTTGGCGGCATAAATGTTGCACAGTGTTGATTGCTTGGCCGATAGTCGTCAATTGGGATATTTGGCTGGCTTATACCGCCACCCCAATTCGTTGTGCTATTTGGGGAGATAACCGAATGCAGGTGTTTGTGACAAGGGAAGAATGGCAGCGGCTTTATCCTAATCCGATAAATATTCCGGAGGGAGAAAATAGTTGGTTATTTTATAAGGAATTAGATGATGAAACCAAAAAGCAATATATAAAAGAAAAAGAATATAGAGGTTATACTTACCCATTACAATCTATTAATAGGAAATATCCAAATTTAGTTAAATATAGCTATTATGATGAAGATAGTAACTATTTTAAAAATCATAGCACATTATATTATGATAATGTT
>JBHBXR010000052.1:0-3169 GCA_041795785.1 Mesocricetibacter sp. | reverse complement strand
GGTGCTTGACGTTCACCGCTTGCCACAGCTTCGGCAAGTTCGATATTAGCGGCGTAATCGGATTCAGTGGAAAACACAATATCGTCTTCACCACTGTCTGCCAACACTTGAAATTCATGTGAAGCGTTACCCCCGATAGAACCCGTATCCGCTTGCACAGCACGGAAATCCAAACCTAAACGGGTGAAAATGTTGGAATAGGTTTGATACATTACATCGTAAGTTTGTTGCAAACTTTCCCCGTTAGTGTGGAAGGAATAAGCGTCTTTCATCACAAACTCGCGCGAACGCATGACGCCGAAACGCGGGCGAACCTCATCACGGAATTTGGTTTGAATTTGATATAAATTCAGAGGTAATTGTTTGTAAGAACTGATTTCACGGCGTACTAAATCGGTAATCACTTCTTCGTGAGTCGGTCCTAACACGAAATCACGGTTACCGCGATCTTTAAAGCGCAGTAATTCAGGACCGTATTGTTCCCAGCGTTCGGATTCTTGCCATAATTCCGCCGGCTGCACCACCGGCATAATCACTTCCACGGCGCCGCTTTTGTTCATTTCTTCGCGAATAATGTTTTCCACTTTTTTTAACACGCGCACACCGGTCGGCATCCAGTTATACAAACCGGACGCCAGCGGGCGGATTAAACCCGCGCGCAACATCAGTTGATGGCTGACAACAACCGCTTCGGCAGGCGTTTCTTTTAAAGTAGAGAGAATATATTGACTGGTACGCATTGTTTTTTCCTATTTATTAAGTTATTAGCACATTCAAAATGTGGGATAGTGTATCATTGAGCGCAAGAGAACAAAAGAAAACGGCAAAAAAATTGACCGCACTTTACAGCGCGGTCAATCATCAATGAACCCTCGAAGCTATTGTTTGTCTTCCAGCAGAAGCGGGCTTTCCTGCGTTGGGTTTTGTTCCTTTGTATTTAAATGATCCACCGCCATCACGGTTTTCAGACTGTCTTCGCGCAGTTGTTTGGCGGCTTCATTGTCGCCCACCTGCTCGAACACATAAGTTGCCATCGTAATGTCATTTGCCTCAAGCAATGATTTGTTGGCGATCACTTTCTTGAAGTTTTCCGCCGCTTTGGCAAAATCGGTGTTACGCACATACAAATAGCCCAAGGCGCGATTGATACTGCACTGATCTTTTGCTTTAGTCCGTTTTTCCAACAGTTTAATCAGCTTACTGCTGTCCGCCGCTTGTAAACGAGTGATTTGGGCAAACAGATCCTTGCCTATTTCCGCCTGATCATCCAGTTTTTTCAAGGTTTCGATAGTTAATTCATAAGCGGACTCGTGATCGTTACAATCAATTAAGCGACGGATCAAGCCGACTCTGACGTAATTATTATTACGACGGCTGCGCGGTTGATCGCCCCACCAAGCCAATAAACCGTCCGCGCCTTCTTCGTTCATTTTTTCATCTAACAAACCGTCTTCCACTTTGCGTTGAAGTACACCGAATTCTTCCGCAGAATATAAACCGCTTTGTTCGATACGTTCTAAAATATCGTCAAGTGTTTGATAAGCTTTGGATTTCAGATAAATTTCAGCCGCCAGTTTGAGCACTTCCACATTGCGGTGAGCCATAACTAACAAGCTGTCAACGGAACTGCGCGCCGCCGGTAATTTATTTTGTTGCAATAAAATTCGCGTACGGGCGATTTCCACCACTAAATTGTCGGTGCCCGCCAGTTCCGTCGCTTGCATCAAATAACGGTTAGCGCTGAAATCATCGCCGCGCTGTTGCGCCGCTTCCGCCGCTTTAATAAAGTTTAAAATCGGTTCGTCGGAATGTTTGGCGTTTTTACCGATTAATTTTTCCGCTTTGGAATAATCGCCTTCGTTCAAACGCATTAAACCTTCAAGGGTTTGTTTGCGCGCTTTAACGCGTTTTCGGCGTGAGAACCAGTTGTAAGTATTACTGCTCATACGCAGGAAACGGGAGATGATAAGCTCAATGCCGTAAACCACCGCCATAGCAATAACAAAGAAAACCACCAACATGGTAATGGACATTTCAATGTTATGAGAAGCGGTTTGGATTAAGACATAACCCTGTTTGCCGGACAAATAAGGACCTGCGATTAAACCCGCCAGCAATAACAACATTAAAAAGAGTACTCTGAACATAATTTATTTCCTCTTGTTATTGTGGTTGCGCCGCTTTATCGGCAGGTTGCTGGTTATCGGTCGGTGCGGTCGGTTCCTCTTTTGCTTTTTCGGTAGCCGCCTGATTTTCTTCCACTAACGCCTTATCCGCTGAAATTTCGATTTTTTTCACTTCCGCTGTCGGCTTATTTAGGATTTTATCCAATGTATTCAGACTGCTGAGCTGATCCGGCACGTCCACATAAATAGACTGTTCGGCTAATTCATCCAAGGTTTTCAGGAAAGAAACCACTTCTTCCGAGGAAGTATCAAAATAGCTTCTTACCCAAGATGCCGCCGTTTCCAAGGATTGTTTATATAATTCGTGTTGCTGACGCGGAACGGCTAAAATAGCGATTTGCAGACGCAACCGAATATTTTCACGCAGATAAATATCCTGATTCGGTGCGAGCAACGCCTGTGCATCGGAATTTTTCGGCGTCACGCGGATAAAATGATTTAAGAACGAATTGGCGCTTTTTTCCAGATTGCTCTCCCAATCCGCCACATTATCGGAAATTTTTGTGTCTTTTTGTGGTTCGCTCGATCCGAAATCCACATCTAACACGGGGAGCTCGTCCAAGGTATTAGCCAGTTGGGAAAGTTGCTGCATTATCGCATTCTGATCGACGCTGTTTACCGACAATAACTGTTTCAAATCGTTGTTGATGGCGGTACGAACGCCGACTACGCGCGGATCGGAGACTTTTTCCAATACTTCATCGGCAACTTTCAACAAGGCGATACCGGTATCCACATCGTTGTCCAACAATAATTTACGCAATGCGTTGGTGAGTAGGAAATCCGCTTCGGACAGCAACCAGTCGTTCGGTTGCGCCGGTGCGGCGGATTTGCTGCTGATTTTGTTTACTTCGGCTTGTAATGCCGCATAAGCTTGGTCTTTAGCGGATAATTGCTTTTCCAATAAATCAATTTTATTGTTAGCAAGCTGATAATCTTTCGTCAACTGCGCAATCTGAGCGCGTTCTTGATCGAAACTTGGC
>JBHBXR010000051.1:0-4106 GCA_041795785.1 Mesocricetibacter sp. | reverse complement strand
CATTAAAGCCAAATGCTTTAACGCACCCGAGTCAAACTCTCGAATCCTATCATAGAAAAGGAAAAAATCAAATAAAGCGCAAATATCTATTCCCGCGATAACGCTTCGACTGGTTTTAACCGCGTTGCATTCCTTGCGGGGAAATATCCGAACAGGATGCCGATAAAGGATGAGCAAAGAAATGCCACCAAAAATGATGAAAAGGTGAATTGCATTTTAATGCTGTCCGTCAATAATGAAAAAATCCAACCGAACAACAACGACAATAACACACCGATAATGCCGCCGATTAAACTGACGGCGGCAGACTCGATGAGAAATTGGTGAAGAATATCTTTTTCTTTCGCTCCGACTGCAATACGAATACCGATTTCTTTAGTTCTTTCTATTACCGATACCAACATAATATTCATCACACCGATGCCACCGACCAGCAACGAAATAAACGCAATCGAAGATATCATGAGCGTTAAAGCTTGTGTTGTTCGGTTTAAGGATTCTAAAAATTTACTGCTACTGAACGTGAAAAAATCTTTACCGCCGTGCTTCGCGGTTAATAGGTCAACAATGGCACTTTCCGCCGCAACCGGAGAAATATCTTTCGCCAGCTGTACCGTGATTTGTTGAAAGTAGGATTGATTGTGCAAACGGCTGGTGAACGTGCTGTACGGTAACCAAACTGTTGCCCGCTGACCTTCACTAAATAGTGAAGGCGATTCTACGACACCGATGATAGAAATCGGCACATCACCGATAAAGATCGTTTTATCTTTTGTTTTTTCACTTCCAAAAATTACCGCTTGAGATTTTTTATCAATAATGCCGACGGCTCGGTTGGTGTCTATATCCTGTTGATTAAATAAACGTCCGCTGAGTAACTGATAATTTTTTAACGTAAAGAAATCTTTGCTCACACCATTTATTGTACCGTTCACCGTTTTGTTCAAAAATCGAACGGGCAATTCCAACGCTAAATTCGGTGTTGCTCCGGTTAAATACGGTTGATGACGGAGCAAATTCAGATCACTACCATTAAGTGTTTGGATTTTATGGGCATCCGAATCTCCCCACCCTTTACCGGGGAAAATATCAATCACGTTACTGCCTAACGTGCTATATTCATTCAGTACTTTATTTTTTGCACCTTCGCCTAAGGCTATGACACAAACGACGGCGGCAATACCGATAATAATCCCCAGCATTGTCAAAAAGGTTCTGATTTTATGTGCTTTCATCATGCTGAATGCCATGACGACCGATTCGTTATAACGATGTAATGCCGATAACCAATTGTACGAAACCTTGGCGTTTTTATGCCGCACGTTATTCTCTACATCAGGAACCTGCTGAAGACTCACACCACTGTCTTCCGTGATTTCACCATCTTTAATATGGATAATCCTGTCGGCATTTCGGGCTATATGCATATCGTGGGTAATTAAAATCACCGTATGCCCTTGGCGGTTCAGCTCTTTCAATACCGCTAATACTTCTTGACTACTATGGCTGTCTAACGCACCGGTCGGTTCATCGGCTAAAATAATTTCACCGCCGTTCATTAATGCGCGAGCAATACTGACACGCTGCTGTTGTCCGCCGGAAAGCTGTGAAGGCTTATTCTTCAACTGTTTTTCCAATCCTAATCGACATAAAAGAGCTTGCGCTCGTGCCGTTCTTTCAGTTTTATCTGTCATAGAATAGACGGCCGGCATCTCGACATTTCCGACGGCATTTAAATGCGGCAATAAGTGATAACGTTGAAAGACAAATCCAAAATGATGGCAACGTAATTCGGCCAATTCGTTCGAAGATAATGTGGCGATATTACGCCCTCTGAACCAATATTCTCCCTGATCGGCTTGATCTAATGCCCCGAGAATATTCATTAATGTGGATTTACCTGAACCGGATGCGCCGACGATCGCAATCATTTCTCCCGCATAAATTTTCAGATTAACGGATTTCAATACCTTCGTTTCTGTCGATCCGTTGCGGTAATACCGCTCCACATTTTTTAATTCAATTAACGCCTGTTTCATCATAATGTGATATTGTATTGCTCTTCATTAAACGGAATGGAACCGCCCGACAACACGACGGTATCCCCTTCTACCAATCCTTCAACGATCTCTACGTTTGCGTCGTCTTTTAGCCCTGTTTTCACTTCAATTTGTTCTTTTTTACCGTTCTTATGTAAAACCGTAACATAATACGTATCCGGCGAAATCATTTTGCCCAAGGCGGAAAGCGGGATAGTCAATACGTCTTCACGTTTATCCAACATAATCGTGACGGCTGCCGTCATGGAGATACGCAATTTATGCTGAGGGTTGGGGACGTTAAACGTTGCATAATAATAAATTGCACCAGAAGAACTTTCACTTGGTTCGCTAATATGTACCGGCGCCAATTTCACCGCATCAATATGTGTATGAAACGGCTTGGCTGGCTCACCCAATAAGGTAAAAGTAACCGGAGCACCTGCCGCGACATGAACGACATCCGCTTCCGAAATTTTGGCGTTGACTTTCATGGTGTCAATATTTGCCAATCTCATTAAGACCGGAACCTGCTGAGTGGTTGCCAATGTCTGTCCGCTCTGCGCAATCACTGAAATCACAACCGCATCAAGAGGGGAACGAATTTCCGTATAGCCAAGCTCCGTTTCGGCTTTTTCCACTCTGATTTTTGCACTGGTTAAATTACTTTGTGCCATACGAATTTCCGTTTTGGCAATTTCCAATCTGCTTTTAGCCTCTTCTACCTCTTTTTTCGCCGTAGAATTGGTTTGATTTAATTTATAGTGGCGCAGCCAATCTGACTGTAACTGTTTTAAATGAATATATTTTGCTTGTAAATTCGCTTCGGTATTTTCCAATTCTGCTTTTGCCAGCTTTAATTCCGTTTCCGCCAAACGCGGATCAATAACAGCCAGTAAATCTCCTTTTTTTACCGATTGCCCTTCTTTAACCAAAATGCTTTTAATTTGTCCTGAAACCTGCGCACCGATATCCACCTGTTCCGATGCTTGTAAAATACCACTGGCAATCACATTTTTCTGCACCCGCCCTTTCACTACGGGAAAAGTAATATCATTATTTTTTTCTTCCTCAACAAAAAAATAGAAAAACAACCCGCCAAAGATCAATACAACAAGCATATATTTCAGACTTTTCATGATTTTCAAAATATCCTCCTTAGCAAAGATTCAAGAAGGAAACAATAGCATTATTGTTTCCTCTTTAAATACGCTTTAAAAAGTATAATACAGGCTAAATGATGAAATAATCTGTGAATCTTTCTTTATTATCGGTGATTTCTTAATCTGTTCAGAATATTTGTCCCATCCGACGGAAACTCCGATACCTAAATGTTTCGTTACGGCATAGTCGGTATTATTTCCTATACTGGTACTATACGCCGATTTCGGTTTATACACTGACTTAATATTACCGCCTAATTCTGATTTTTTAATCCCAAAATAATATCTTGTATATTGAGAGGAATAATAAGTAGCACTGATATATGGCGATATCACAAAGCGATCAGTGACCGGGAACGCCTTAATCAAAGTCATATTACCGCTTGCTCCGCGCTTTCCGCCTTTTCCTTCTAAGGAAATGCCGGCATTCCATTTATCCGAATAATAATTAAAACCTCCCCCTACGGTAAACTGCGTTTTACGTTCCTTAATAGATTGATATTCCGGTAATAAATCTTTCGCCTTAATCGGAAAACCATCAAATGGAGTGACAAAGATCTCTACACTGAAATTATCGGTTAACGGTTGTTCATAGCCGATCTTACCTATTCCGGCCGTTCCTCTCATATAAAAATTGCCTAAAGAGAGATCTAACTCTAAAAAAGGTGACGTCATTATCCTATCCTTAGAATAATACAAGCTTCTTTCTACATTAATACCAACGCCGATCTCTGATGCATTATTATTAACAGAGAATGACATCATGGAAAAACCGATCAAACAATAAGTGAATAATTTATGTTTCATATTTGTCTCCTTCTATTAAAAACTGTAAATAAGTTTGCAATACGATAATTTATTAAATCAACCCCTTACTGGTCTGACCTTATTATGCCAATCGTTT
>JBHBXR010000050.1:0-3088 GCA_041795785.1 Mesocricetibacter sp. | reverse complement strand
GGATCGTGCGGTACGGCGTTCATCGGATCCCAAAAGAAGATTAACAGATCGATTTTCAATTCGGCAATCAGTGCGCCTAATTGTTGATCGCCGCCCATCGGTCCGCTTAATAAGCTGTTGATTTGTAAGCCTGTACTTTGTTGAATCAGATTCCCCGTAGTGCCCGTCGCATAAAGCTGATGGGGAGAAAGTAAAGTGCGGTTGGTTTTACACCAGTTTATTAAATCTTGTTTGCAATGATCGTGTGCGACCAAGGCGATGTGTTTGTGCGGAGATAGCGTGCGGGTGGTGGTTTGCATAACTTTTTCCTAAAGAAAAAGTGAGCCGTGCTCACTTATAAATAACGTAAAAAGCTTAGGGAATATCCCTAAGCCGGCGAGAGAATTACTGTTTTTGCGCCCATTGTAAGAAACGTTGCTGAGTTTCTTTATCCGCTTGTTGGAACCAATATTGCAACATTTGCTCGGCGGCATTTTCGCCCTGTACGGTAATTTTGTTTTTCTGTACTTTACCGCCTGCCGTTGCAGTAGGTACGGCTGCCGGAAGGGTTGCGGTAGCAAAAGCGGAAACCGAAGCGACGGAACCCGAAGCGTTATAATCGGAAAGGTTTTCCACCAAATTGACGTTCGGCAGGAAGCCTTCCTGTTTCAAATATTCCTGTTTGGTTTGAACGGCTGTGCCGCTGCGTGTTTTGACGCTGATAACCGGATTGTTTTTAAAGCCGGCGACATCGCGCTCGTCTTCAAGGCGGGGCGCGGAAATAATAATATCTTCGTTGGCGCCTTGGAAGGTCACTACGATAGGATCGGATTCGAATAATGTGCGATCGGAACCGGCGCGCACGATTTCACTTACGCGTACAACCACTTGGTGGGTTTTAGTGTCACTGATATTAAAAGAACGGGTTTCTTTTAATAAAGACTTAGCGGCTTTCTGTCCGTCAATGGCTAAGAAGTCAATATTTGACGAGCCTGTCACTACGCCTGCAAAACTTGCTGTACTGGTTAATAACGCGGCAGTTGCTAATGCAACAAAACGGAATTTCATATTTACCTCATTTGATTTAAGTGAAAAGTGTCGCTTGTATCCTATGCTAATTTGCATAAAATGGGAATAGCGAAGGTTAAAAAATTTGGTTTTTTTGAAGACAATCAAGTATTTTAAGGAGCAAACGATGGAGAAAAAACAATTCACTGTATATGGCAGGGTGCAAGGCGTAGGTTTTCGTTATTTCACGCAACGAGAAGCCCGTAAAATCGGGGTTGTAGGCAGTGTCAGAAATTTATCCGACGGCTCCGTTTTAGTGGTGGCGGGCGGAACGGCGCAGCAGATTGCGCAATTAAGTAAATGGCTGCAAAAAGGTCCGCCTACGGCACATGTCGAACGTATGCTTGAGCAGGCGTATTTACCGGAAATCGAAACCGATGAATTTAAGATAGAGCATTCATTTTAACGCCGGATGTATCTCGTCGCGGTTGGAAAACGCCGAATTTTTTAACCGCACTTTTCGTTTGTTATATAGCAATGCCATAAAGAAGAACACCGCTTGCAGCAAAATGATGCAAGGTCCGATATCCGCATTGAGGTGGTAGCTGCATAGCGTGCCGAATATGCCGGATAATACGGAAGTGAATGTGGCGATAAGCAGCATTCGTTCAAAGCGTTTGGTGAGTAAATAGGCGGTGATGCCGGGGGAGATCAGCATCGCAATCACTAAAATGACACCGACTACTTGCATGGCGGTGATGATGGTCAGTGCCAATAAAACGAGTAAACCGTAATATAAAATACGGGGTGAAAGCCCCGCTACACGAGCGTGAACGGGATCAAAACAAAATAACAGGAAATCACGCCGTTTCAACATAATCACAATAAAAACAAAGGCTGAAATGAATAACGTTTGTATAAACTCTGCGGGACTTACGCCCAATAAATTGCCGAAAAGTATATGAGTTAAATGTTGATCCGTTTCAACTTTCGTGAACAGCACCAATCCCAATCCGAACATTCCCGAATAGACGATACCCATGACCGTATCTTCTTTAATGCGGCTGTTTTCTTTTAAATAGCCTACGCCGAGCGCACAAATTAACCCCGAAACGAATGCGCCGATAATTAACGGCAAGCCGAGTAAAAACGCACAGACTATACCGGGCAACACGGCGTGGGAAATTGCATCGCCCATCAGCGACCAACCTTTCAAAACCAAATAACAGGACAATATAGCGCAGATAATTGCCACGACAAGAGCGGTCATCAGCGCGGTTTGCATAAAAGCAAAACCGAGCGGCTCGCTAAACCAGCGCAGAAGGTTATCCATGTTTTTCCTCCCCTGCCGATTTATGGCGTTTTTGCGTTAATAGACCGTATTTAGGGGAAAAGAAGAACGCCAGCAGGAAAAGTGCGGTCTGAAAACAGACAATTAATCCGCCCGTTGCGCCGTCCAGATAATAACTGATATACGCCCCCACGGCGCTGGTAATTACGCCTAAGCCGACGGAAATTATAATCAGCCGACTAAAACGATCGGTCAGTAAATAAGCGGTAGCGCCCGGTGTAATGACCATCGCAATAACCAAGACCGCCCCGACGGTTTGTAATGCGGCAACGATACAGGCGCTAAGTAAGGTAAAAAACAATATTTTGTAGCGAATCGGAGATAGCCCGACGGAAACGGCTTGAACCTCATCAAAGAAAACAAGTAGCAAGTTTTTCCAAAACAGTAATAAAAAAATAAGGCAAATTACGATGATGATACCGACTTGAATCACGTCTTCATCCGCAATGCCCAGAATATTGCCGAGAATAATTTCCTGGACGTTCACGGCGGTAGGATTTAAGGAAATAATCAGCAAACCGCCGGCGAAAAATGTAGTAAAAATAAAACCGATCACCGCGTCTTCTTTCAATGAAGTAACGGATTTAATCCACAAGATTGAGAGTGCCGCCAAAATACCTGAGAAAAATGCGCCTAAGGCATAAGGCAAGGCGAGGGCATAAGCGATAGCTACACCGGGTACAACGGAGTGTGAAAGCGCATCACCGATAAGCGACCAACCTTTGAGCATTAAATAGGTGGATAAAAAAG
>JBHBXR010000049.1:0-4688 GCA_041795785.1 Mesocricetibacter sp. | reverse complement strand
GTTAAAAGCCACACTGGGCATTCAAGTAACCGGCGATAAAAATGACCGCACTTTGTTTAAAGAAGATATCGAACGGGTGGCGCAGGGCATGAATAATCCGAAAATTGTGCAAGCCTATATTGAAGAATCGCCGCAAGCCATTGAATTGCTTGAACGTATCGGCTTTAAACCGTGGAAACGAAATGACAACCGCCCCGCCTGTTTTGCCAATTATCCGCGCCCGATCTATCTGATCAATCAATGGCGGGAAGCGGCGGAACGTGCAAGAAAGAGAGTGGCGGAGCAAGGTACAACGGTGTATGAAGACGCAACGTTGCTACATATTGTCACGGACAACAATCAAGTGCAAGGCGCGGTGTTTTCGCATAAAACAAGCGGTCAGATTCGCTATGTTTTTTGCAAAACCGGTCAAATTATTTTAGCCACGGGCGGTATTGCAGGCTTATATAAGGATAATCTGTATCCTGCCGATGTGGTGGGTTCCGTCCATTTTATTGCATTACAAGCGGGCGCCAAACTGACCAATTTGGAATTCATTCAATTTATTCCGTCGTTTGTCGAGCCAAAATATAAAGTCTTATTCGGTGAACATACGTTAAAATATGTGCAAAAAATCACCGATGGCCAAGGGCGTGATCTTTTTCCTCATCTGTCAGCCGAACAATTCCGACAAATGATGACGCAACGCAGCGACTATGCACCGTTCAGCATTGATTTTCCTTGCGTTGAATTTGATTTGGTGATGATGAAGCACTTGTTGGATAACCCGCAAGAAAAAGGCATTTATTTGCACTATTCCCCCGAACTTTATCAAGATCACACCGAGTTTTATACCGTTTATCTGAATTGGTTAGACAAAGAAGTCGGGATCAACCTTGTACGTGATACTGTGGCGATCGCACCGTTTGCCCACAGCTGTAACGGTGGCGTGGTGATTGATGAGTTTGCCGAAAGTGACGTAAAAGGATTATTTGCCGTCGGAGAGGTCTCTTCTTGTATTGAAGGCGCAAACCGTTTGGGCGGCAACTCCGTCGGCGGTAGTTTGGTGTTTGCCAAACGGGCGGTGAATAAAATTCATGCGAATTTGTCTGCTACAAAAGAGCGTAAATCCACGGATATTACGCTTTTATGCCGACAAGCGGAAGATTATTTCCGCACCTTTTATCATTCCGCTTTCAACGGTTTGACACCAAGTATAGTGCTTACTCAAATGCGTGAATTGATGACGAAATTCGCCAACGTTTATCGTACGGAACAGAATTTAACCTATTTATTGCAACAACTTGAACGCTTGGAAAAGGAACTGAACTTTGCTGCGGATCACTTCGCACAAAGCGTTGAAACATATCATGCGCTGCAAACGGCAAAATCCGTTGCCGTTGCGATGCTTGCCCGTATGGAAAGTCGCGGCGCCCACTATCGGGCGGATTATCCGACGACGGATGCCAACTCTTACCGCCTGCGTATCGGTTTGGATAAAGGAAATATAAAAGTAGAAAAAACGTATCCCTAAATAGCGATATGCTCTTTGAGCAACAAAAGTGCGGTCGATTTCACACGAGTTTTCAAAACTCAGTAAAAAACGACCGCACTTTATATGATTTTAACTGTAAGTTAATCAAGCGCTTTTATGGGTGGCAACGACGATTTTGCATACTGTCCCCGCTTATGCAACACATCATACAACGCCGGTAAAATTTGATTGATCATCGCCAGTTGTTGAATCGGCACGCTTAGTTCCGACGGGCTGCTCTCTGTGTATTCATGATTGTATTGTTTCAGACTGAGTTCGATGTTCAGATGCAGACGTTCAAATTCTTCGGCATTTAATTGTTCTATTTTTTCCAGCAGATAAATAATTTTTTTCGCATTCGGATAAAAATTTGCCATAAAATCAATGCTTTGTTTTAAATTTTTCATTCTGTGGCGGTAAGTGGCGAGCGCGGAAAGGTAGCTGAGCAATGAATCGTTCAGCTTTAACAGTTCAAAACCCTGTTGCAAATAAGCCGCATATTTTTTCGGTTCGCTGTTCATATTTGAAATTGTGGTGCTAAGTGCGGTCGCATTTTCGTGCGTTTTACGACGGATAATGCGATATTTCAGATCGTCTCCTTTGCCGAATTGCAGTTGGCTGACGATATAAAGTAAATATTTGGCATTGCTTTGCACCGCTTGGCTGCTGACTTTATCCAGTTGTAAATATTTCCAATCCGGCCACAAATAAGACACTGCAAACCAAGCTATGCCTGCGCCGATAACCGTGTCGGTCAAACGAGGCAACATGGCGGCATAAATGTCGAATCCCATAATTTCAAAGCTGGCAAGCACTTGAATGGTAATGAAAAAAGTAGAGAAGCTATAATTATTACTGCGGAAAAACAGAAACAACGTGCTGGTAATAACGACTACACCCAATTTGGCTTCGAGAGTGGACGTCATATAAGGCAATAAGGAACCGACTATTACGCCTAAAACGGTGCCGATAATTCGCTGTTTTAAACGTAACTTGGTGGCGGAATAATTGGGTTGGCAGACAAATACGGCGGTGAGTAAAATCCAGTAGCCGCGTTCAAATTGCAGTTGTAACAATTCCACCAAACCGCAGCAAAATAGCACCACGATGGATAACCGCACGGCGTGACGGAATAATTGCGATTGAAAGCTGAAATGGTTGCGCAACGTGTAAACGATATTACGCAATCCTGTGATGTTCTCCGTGTAAATTTGCGCCCGTTCGCTGTTGTCTTGTTGTTCTTGTTCTAAATGGCGTAATTGTCGATCCACACCTTGCAGGTTTTCAAGCAGGGTTTTGATATGTAACAGGTTTTGTGCGTTTTTCGGATATTTTTGCGCATATAGCTCAAAGGATTGATTAATGCCGATAACGGCTTTTTCCAAGCGCGGATGATAACGATAGCTCTGATTTTGTTGCAGGCTGTATGCAATATCGCGGCAAGTTTGGGCTTGTAATTCGAGCAGGCGCTGCATACGAAAAATCAGATCAGTGTTTTTTAATTGTTCGGTTAATAGTTGATAATTAACGTGGCTGGAATTTGCCCGTTCGTGAATATCCTGCGCGGCAAAATAATAGCGTAACAGTTTAGTCGTACGGCTATGGCGGTGCTGTCCGCGCAGGCGGTAAAACAGTGCGGTACGGCAGGCGTTAAAAGCATGGGTTAAGGCGCTGTTTTTCATAGCAAGATGAAATTGTTTTTGTTCCGGTTGATCAATGTCATCGGGATCGAACAATTCGGCTTTGGCATCCAAATAATCCGCTAAGGCGATAAACGCTTTGGCGACGCTGTCTTGAACGGGGCGATAAGGGAAAATCAGGTAAACAATCAATGCCATCAGGCTGTAAAGCAACGTACCGCATAAAATCATCAACGGATTAAGATACCACAGGGTTTGCGGCGTATAAGTAAGGATAGTGTACAACGCGACGACTAAAGTACCGAAAGCAATGGTACTGTAACGTTGTCCGATGGCGCCTAAAATGGTAAAGGCAAAGGTCATCAGGGTCATCAGTAGGATAAAATACAGATTATGCCCGATGAAAAGCTGCACGCTGAAGGATGACACCGAGAAAGCGAGCAGGGTATAGGCGATGTTTTTAATTCTACCGGTCAGACGGTGATCCAAATCTACCAAGCCGCCGGCAATAATGCCTAAAATAAGCGGCATACTTTGTTGGGAAATATTCAGTGTCCAAACCGCCAAGGCGGCAATATTCACCGCAAGGAAGATAGGAATAACAGCGATGATTTGAGCGTTCAGAATAAATTTTTTCATTTCCGCCGATATCAATTAAGCATTGCGCTGACGTTCAAAATCCTGTCTGGCGGCTTGTTCGCGGGCAAATTGCGCCAGTTCTTTCGGTACGACACGCTGACCGACCGGAAATAATGCGATGCTTGCCAATTTGAAATTCGCCAATCCTACAGGAATGCCGATGATAGTAAGACATTGGGTGATGCCGCAGAACACGTGCAGTAAACACAACCACCAACCGAACAGGATGAACCAAACCACATTCAGAACGCTACCGAGAGAGTTGCTAATTGCATTGGTGGGTTCCAAAAACTTGACATGAATAATATCGTTGCCGAAAGGCAGAAAGGACATTTTAGTGATTTCCCAGCAACTGCGGGAGTAGGGCAGTGTGATCACTAAGACGGCACTTACGAGGGTAGCGCTCAGCCAACCGAGCGTGGTGGCAAAACCGCCTAAAACAAAATTCAAAATATTTAAAATTAATGCCATTATTTTTTCCTTATGTTCGGATATGCCTTAAAAGTGCGGTCGAAAAATACGGTGTTTTTTATCGCAAGCTATTTTAAACGTTCGTTCAAATATCCCTGATAATCAGGAATACGCACTTCCACCGTTTGATTGAAAGACGGTGAGCTGATTAAAAAATCCGCGCTCGCCATATTCATTGCCACGGGAATGTTCCACACCGTTGCGATACGCATTAACGCTTTGACGTCGGGATCGTGCGGTACGGCGTTCATCGGATCCCAAAAGAAGATTAACAGATCGATTTTCAATTCGGCAATCAGTGCGCCTAATTGTTGATCTCCGCCCATCGGCCCGCTTAATAAGCTGTTGATTTGTAAACCCGTACTTTGTTGAATCAGATTCCCCGTAGTGCCCGTCGCATAAAGCTGATGGGGAGAAAGTAAAGT
>JBHBXR010000048.1:0-3446 GCA_041795785.1 Mesocricetibacter sp. | reverse complement strand
CTTCCACCACCGGAAATTGAGCGGCTAATTCCGCCAACATACCCACCGCTTGAGAACCCTGACCGGGAAAAACCATTGCGAATTTTTTCATATCTACTTCCTAATTAATTTTTGAATGTTATTGAAATTCTTTGAACCATAAAACGCGTCAAAATTCGACCGCACTTTTATCGTTTATCGTCGTTTAGAAACGGACTAAAGCGGAGCCCCAAGTCCAGCCGCCGCCGAAAGCTTCCAATAATAATAATTGCCCGCGTTTAATGCGACCGTCGCGTACCGCCTCATCCAACGCTACCGGCACCGTTGCCGCACTGGTATTGGCATAACGATCCAAGGTTACGACCACCTGTGACATATCCATTTCCAGTTTTTTCGCCGTTGCGGTGATAATACGTAAATTCGCTTGATGCGGCACCAACCAATCCAAATCCTTTTTATCCAGATTGTTCGCCGCCAAGGTTTCTTCCACCACATTCGCCAATTCCCGTACCGCCAGTTTAAAGGTTTCATTTCCTTGCATAGAAATATAACCTGATTTTTCCATGCCGCGCTCTGCGTGCGGTAACACCAACATATCGTTTTTATCGGCGGAAGAATGCAAATGGGTGGAAATAATACCTTCTTGTTCGCTGGCTTCTAAAATCACCGCTCCCGCGCCGTCACCGAATAGAATCACTGTACCGCGATCCTGTTCGTCCAAATTGCGTGAGTTTAAATCCGCCCCCACAACCAAGGCTTTTTTCACTTTACCGGTGCGGATGAATTGATCCGCCACGCTCAAGGCATAAACAAATCCGGTGCAGGCGGCCGCAATATCAAAAGCAATGGCATCTTCAATATTTAACATCACTTGAATGCTGCAAGCGGCGCTCGGATAAGCGTGGGAATTACTGGTGGTGGCAACTAAAACCAAATCAATGTCATTCGGTTCGATATTGCTTGTTTCAAAACATTTTTTCGCCGCTTCAAAGCCCATTGTCGCCACGGTTTCATGCGCTTCGGCGATGCGACGCTCCTTGATTCCCGAACGGGTGGTGATCCATTCGTCCGATGTATCAACCATCTTCTCAAGATCCGCATTGGTTCTGATTTTTTTCGGTAAATAACTACCGGTTGCTAAAATTTTACTGTACATAATATTCTCGTTATGACGTAATTCTTTGAATTCTAATATTTTTGTAAGCCGGTCAGAATTTTTTCCGGTATTTGCTGACGAGCCTGTAATGCCGCATCCTGAATGGCATTTTTAAATGCTTCGATATTGGCGCTACCGTGGCTTTTTACCACCACGGAAGTTAAACCGATCAAGGATGCGCCGTTATATTGATCCGGATTAATTTGTTTCAAGCGTTGATAACTGTCTTTAAATAGGGTTCTCATTAACCAGCTGAACAACGGTTTTAATATATGATTACGCGATTTTCCTTTCAATAACGAAATCACGTTTTTCGCTGCCCCTTCTAAGGTTTTCAACGCAATATTGCCGGCAAACCCGTCACTGACAATGACATCCGCTTTGCCGTTGAGTAAAAAATTCCCTTCAATAAAACCGACATAATTAAGTGCGGTGTCTTTTTCCAGTAAAATCGCCGCTTCGCGGATGGATTTATGCCCTTTAATTTCTTCTACGCCGATATTTAACAACGCGATACGGGGATAAACCAAATTTAGTCGGTTTTCAGCAAAAATTGCGCCCATTAAGGCGAATTGGTATAAATTTTGCGCATCACACTCAAGGTTGGCGCCCAGATCCAACATCACCGTGTTGCCGCCGTTCATCGTAGGGATCAATGAAATTAATGCCGGACGTTGAATGCCTTCAAGGGGTTGTAATAATACTTTTGCCAGTCCCATTAACGCACCGGTATTACCGGCGCTGACACAGCCTTGCGCCTCGCCTTTTTGTACCGCTTCAATCGCCAAACGCATAGATGTACCTTTGCTGTGACGCAAAGCGTAAACCAAGCCGTGATCATTTTCAACCACGCGAGAACAATGGCAAATCGTTAAACGCGCGCGAATATCGTTCGGAATGTTTTCAAGTAAGGGATGGATTTGTTGGCTGTCGCCAAACAGTAAGAGAGAGAGCATCGGATCGGCTTCCAACGCTTTAACGGACGCAGGGATAGTAATACGGGGACCTATGTCCCCGCCCATCACATCTAACGCAAGGGTTAGACGGCTCAAGTGATTACCTTATAGTAATAAAAGATTACTTGTTAATCACTTTACGACCACGATAGTAACCGTCGGCAGTTACATGGTGACGTAAATGAGTTTCACCGCTTGCTTTATCAACGGATACCGCAGCAGTAGTTAATGCATCGTGAGAACGACGCATATCGCGTCTTGAACGAGATTTTTTATTTTGTTGAACAGCCATCGGCTATACTCCTAAATTTACTTTTGCTTTAAATTAGCTAATACAGCGAACGGGTTCGGTTTTTTTTGCCAGTTCTTCGGGCAATTCGCCAAAAACCTGTTCAGCCACGGACACTTCACAGTGTTCAGATACATGCATTGGAACAATCGGAAGCGTTAAAATCAGTTCATCTTCAACCGTACCAATTAAATCTATTTCCCCGAATTCGTTAAATTCGATCGGTTCATAAATCTCCGGTAATTCATCGATCTTATTCGAATCAGCCACCGGACTATAACAAAAATTACATTCCAGCGTTTGTTTAAAAGGCTCGCCGCAACGTTGGCAGTCCAATTCGACTTCCACTTGCGCCTGACCTTTCATCACCACTAATTTTTGCGGATCAATGAAAAACGATAATGTCACCTGTGCATCGCTGAGCACTTTACTGACCGACTCGGCAAGACGGGTTAATTGGTTGGCGGAGTAATAACCCACATAATCCAATCTGCGTTGCGCATCTTTAACCGGGTCTACAGTTAGGGGTAGTTTTACCTTTTGCATAGGGCGTGCATATTACCCTCAGATAACAAAATAGTCAAAGGAAATTATCGATTTTTCATAGCGCGCACGGTAAAAAATGAAATTGTTATTTAAATGTAATGAAATAAGTTGTTATAATCGCGCCACGTCTTACTATGTGAAAATATCAATTTAAACTGCAAGAGTGACCTATCATCATGACTTCATTACAAAAAAGCAAACAATTATGTTATTGGCAACGGGTTAAAATCGCGTTTCAATATGTCATGCCGCAACTCTATTTGACCCGATTGGCAGGTTGGTTTGCCAAACAAAACTGGGGAGCGGTGACGCATTTCGCGATTAAATTATTCGCCAAAAAATATAACGTGGACATGAGCGAAGCGGCTAAGCCGAATTTCAGCGATTACGCTAATTTCAACGAATTTTTTATCCGTAAGTTGAAAGACGACGCCCGTAAAATTAACCAAAATCCGACCGCACTTTGCCTGCCGGCGGACGGCAAAATCAGCCAGTTGGGGCATATCGATCAGGATTTAAT
>JBHBXR010000047.1:0-7188 GCA_041795785.1 Mesocricetibacter sp. | reverse complement strand
AGCTCCCGTTTAACAACACAATGATTATTATGACTTATCTTATTTATTTACACATTTTCTGCGCTTTTTTGAGTTTGGCATTATTGCTTGTGCGCGGTGTTATGCAGCTCAATCAACGTGATTGGCGCGCAGTAAAACCGTTAAAAATTCTACCGCACTTGAGCGATACCTTGTTGATCGCCAGCGGATTAATTGTGGTTTTCTCCGTCGGCTACGGCTTTCCGTGGTGGATTTTATTGAAAATCGGATTGTTAGCCGTTTATGTGGTATTCGCCGCCAAATTCTTCAGTAAGAAAACCGTTCAAGCGCGAAAACTGCATTTAGGCTTTGCCGGCGGGGCATTGCTGGCGGCGATTTTAGTCGGTTATTTTCAGACATAACAAACAAAAAAGTGCGGTTAAAATTTCTTCCGATTTTTTAACCGCACTTTTCACTTATCAAGTCGATTTAACGCCAGGCTTTAAATTGATTAATTAAGCCGTTGGTCGAACTGTCGTGGCTCGTGATTTTTTCGTTACCTTTTAATTCAGGCAGAATACGGTTTGCCAACTGTTTACCCAGTTCCACGCCCCATTGGTCGAAGCTGTAGATGTTGAAAATAACGCCTTGTACGAAAATTTTGTGTTCATACATGGCGATTAAGGCACCTAAACTGAACGGGGTAATTTTTTGCAATAGAATGGAGTTGGTCGGTTTGTTGCCGGTGAATACTTTAAACGGCACGATATTTTTCACGTCGTCTAAAGATTTCCCCGCTTTCACAAATTCCGCTTCCACTTCCTGTTTGGTTTTGCCGAATGCCAAAGCTTCGGTTTGCGCAAAGAAGTTTGACAACAATTTTTCATGATGATCCGCTAACGGATTGTGAGTTTGCGCCGGCGCAATAAAATCACAAGGAATTAAGGTCGTACCTTGGTGAATTAACTGATAAAACGCGTGTTGACCGTTAGTACCCGGTTCGCCCCAAATAATCGGACCGGTTTGGTAGTTTTCAATCACGTTGCCGTCGCGAGCGACATATTTACCGTTCGATTCCATATTACCTTGTTGGAAATAAGCGGCAAAACGGTGTAAATATTGGTCATAAGGTAAAATCGCTTCGGTTTGCGCACCGAGGAAGTTGGTGTTCCATAAGCCTACTAACGCCAATGTGGTCGGGATATTTTGTTCAATCGGCGCATTGCGGAAGTGTTTATCCATTTCATGCGCACCGTTCAATAATTCCTCGAAATTTTCAAAACCGATAGAAAGAGCGATGGATAAACCGATGGCAGACCATAACGAATAGCGTCCGCCGACCCAATCCCAGAAACCGAACATATTGTCGGTGTCGATGCCGAATTTCGCCACTTCCTGCGCATTAGTCGAGAGTGCGGCGAAGTGTTTGGCAACGTGTTTTTCATCTTTTGCCGTCGCCAAGAACCAATCGCGCGCGGACACCGCATTCGTCATGGTTTCCTGCGTAGTAAAGGTTTTGGACGCCACCAACACCAATGTAGTTTCAGGATTCACTTTCTTCAAGGTTTCGGCAATATGCGTACCGTCAACATTGGATACGAAGTGCATGGTCAAATGATTTTTATACGGACGCAGAGCTTCGGTCACCATGTAAGGTCCCAAATCCGAACCGCCGATACCGATATTGATAACATCGGTAATGGCTTTGCCGGTATAACCTTTCCATTCGCCCGAAATAACCCGTTCACAGAAGGATTTCATTTTTGCCAATACATCGTTTACATCCGGCATAACGTCTTTGCCGTCCACCAAAACCGGACGGTTGGAACGGTTACGCAAAGCGGTATGTAATACGGCGCGGTTTTCCGTGCGGTTGATTTTTTCGCCTTTGAACATGGCTTCCACCGCTTGCGGTAACGCACATTCCTGCGCGAGTTGACGCAGCAGTTTTAAGGTGTCTTGGGTGATATTGTTTTTTGAATAATCAATCAAGATTTCATGATTAAAGGTTAAGGAATAGTTGTGAAAACGATCTTCCTCTTGTTGGAAAAGCGTTTGAATCGTCACGCCTTGTAAATCGGCTTTGTGCTGTTCCAATGCTCTCCACGCAGCGGTTGTGGTTGGGTTGATATTTTGCATTTTACTCTCCTTCAGTTGTAGTTTATTGAATCCGTTAAAAGTGCGGTCGGAATTTTGCGAGTTTTTAACGGAGCCATTGTAGCCTTCCCGATTCGCCCGTAGAAATCAATTCGGGCAATCGACATATTCGGTTAAAACGCGCGGTGTCAGCTTAGTCATTAATTCATAGCTCAAAATACCGGTGAACTCGGCAACTTCTTCTATCGGCAGTTCTTTACCCCATAAAATCACTTCGTCGCCCACCTTGTCCCGACAATCAATACCAAGATCCACCGTGATCATATCCATCGACACTCTTCCAACAATCGGCACCCGTCTGCCGTTCACATAAACCGGCGTGCCTACGGGAATATTACGCGGATAACCGTCTCCATAACCAATCGCCACCACGCCGATTTTAGTATCTTTTTCGCTCACCCAAATCCCGCCGTAACCGACCGGTTCGCCTTTTTTATGTGCACGCACGGCAATCAATGAAGAAGTTAAGGTCATCACCGGTATCAAACCGTATTCTTTACTCGGTATATTGGTCGGCGATACGCCGTACATAATAATGCCCGGGCGGATCCACTCCAAATGTGAATCAGACCAAAACAAAATACCGCCTGATGCGGCTATGCTGCGTTCACCCTGTTTGTGTTGTGTAGATTGCAGAAAGCGTTGTAATTGGATATGCGTATAATCGGATTCCAGCTCATCGGCTCGACTGAAATGGCTGACAAAGCCAAAGTGCGGATCAATATTCGGGCATTTTTTCAACTGTTCGCAGAAATAATCCACTTGTTCCAAACTTACACCCAAACGGTGCATTCCCGTATCAATTTTAAGCCAGACTTTAATCGGATTCGGCAGTTCGGTTTGTTGTAAAGCTGCCAGCTGTTCCTGATTATGCACGACGGTTTGAATGTTATTCACGGCGATAATCGGCAAATCTTTCTGTGAAAAAAAGCCTTCCAACAATAAAATCGGTTTAATAATACCGTTAGAACGCAAACTTAGCGCTTCTTCCAAACGCGCTACGCCGAAACAATCCACTTTATCTTCCAAGGTTTTTGCTACAAACTCGACACCGTGTCCGTAGGCATTGGCTTTCACCACGGCGATAATTTTACTGTGCGGCGCCTTCCGTTTAATGGCTTGAATGTTATGCTTTAAGGCAAAGGAGCTGATTTTGGCTGTTGCTGCTTTCATTTATGTACTTCTCTGTTAATAATCATCGCCGAATTCATAGCTGCCCGCATAATTATCAAAACGGGAATACTGCCCTTGGAACGTCAAACGCACACGCCCGATCGGACCGTTACGCTGTTTACCGATAATAATTTCCGCCACATTACGGTTTTCATCGTTGGTTTCGTGATACACCTCGTCACGATAAATAAACATAATCAAATCCGCATCTTGTTCGATAGAGCCCGATTCCCTTAAATCCGAATTGACCGGACGCTTGTCCGAGCGCTGTTCCAAACTCCGGTTTAACTGTGACAACGCCACCACCGGCACTTCCAATTCTTTCGCTAAGGCTTTGAGAGAACGGGAAATTTCCGCAATTTCCAAGGTGCGGTTATCGGCAAATCCCGGCGCCCGCATCAACTGCAAATAATCCACCATAATCATGCTTAAGCCGCCGTTCTCACGGTACACCCGACGAGCGCGCGAGCGCAATTCCGTCGGCGTTAAACCGGCGGAGTCGTCAATATAAATATTCGGTTTATTGGTTAAAATTGCCATGGTACTGGAAATCCGCGCCCATTCTTCATCATCGGTAATCTGTCCGGTACGGATTTTCGTCTGATCCACGCGCGAAAGGGAAGCCAACGTACGCATCATAATCTGATCCGCCGGCATCTCCAAACTGAACACCAACACCGGTTTGTCGCTGGCAAGGGCGGCATTTTCACACAAATTCATGGCAAACGTAGTTTTTCCCATAGACGGGCGGGCGGCGACGATAATCAAATCGGAACGCTGCAACCCTGCGGTTTTCTTATCCAAATCTTTAAAGCCCGTGGTTACGCCCGTTACGCCGTTGTGATTTTTATTTTGCGATAACTGCTCGATTTTACTGATCGTCTGCTCCAAAATATCAATCACGTTTTTCGGGCCTTCATTGGACGAAGTTCGCTTTTCCGCAATATGGAACACTTCCCTCTCCGCTTCATCCAAAATCTCTTTGATATCTTTACCTTTCGGCGCATAAGCGCGTTGCGCAATATTATTACCGACACCGATAAGTTCGCGTAACACCGCTTTCTCGCGCACAATATCCGCATAAGCGATAATATTCGCCGCACTCGGCGTATTTTTCGACAACTCCGCCAAATATGCGAAACCGCCCACATCTTGAATTACGCCTTTATTTTTCAGCGCTTGATCGAGGGTAATCAAATCGACAGGGCTGTTCTGACGGGTCAGGGTTTCCATTTCCTGAAAAATCAAACGATGAGCGGCAGTATAAAAATCATCCGCAATAACGTGTTCAATGACATTTTCCCAATGGGCGTTATTCAACATAATCCCGCCCAACACCGCCTGTTCCGCTTCAATGGAATGCGGCGGAATATTCACTTGTGCGGTTTGTCTGTCGTTAGATTGGGAAGGTTGTCTGCTCATAAAATATACCGGTTAATACTGAAAAAACCACTATATGATATATCAAATCCGCGTGAGATTTAAGGGAAATAAAACAAAAGTGCGGTTGATTTTTTGTTTAAAATCAACCGCACTTCAAAAATTTTTCGGGAGGTCAGTTAGCGTCCGTTATTTATTCACCGTACGTCTCGCCGTTACCGCATCGGAAAGTTGCCGTAACAAAATTTCCGTATCTTCCCAGCCGATGCAGGCATCGGTAATGCTTTGTCCGTAAACCAGTTCTTTGCCCTCCACCAGATCCTGACGACCTTCAACCAAATGGCTTTCCACCATCACGCCGAAAATTTGTTTGGAACCGCCGGCAATTTGTCCGCATACGTCTTGGCAAACATCCATCTGTTTTTTAAATTGTTTGCAGCTGTTGGCGTGGCTGAAATCCACCATCACATGCGGAATTCTGCCTGTTTTGGCAATGTCTTCGCATACTTTAGTAACGTGTTCGGCGCTGTAATTCGGTTCTTTATCGCCGCCGCGTAAAATAATATGGCAGTCATTATTGCCTTTGGTCGCGACAATTGCGGAGTGACCGAACTTAGTGACCGATAAAAAGTAATGCGGAGCTTCCGCCGCGCCGATGGCATCCAAGGCGATTTTCACGCCGCCGTTAGTGGCATTTTTAAAACCGACCGCACAAGACAAACCGGAAGCCAGTTCGCGGTGAACTTGCGATTCCGTCGTTCTCGCCCCGATTGCGCCCCAGCTCATAAAATCCGCCATATATTGCGGTGTGATCATATCTAAAAATTCGCCGGCGGTCGGTAAACCTAAATCGTTAATGTCCGACAATAGTTTACGCGCAATACGCAAACCGTCGTTTAGGGCGTAGGTATCATTCAAATAAGGGTCATTAATCAAGCCTTTCCAACCCACCGTAGTACGCGGCTTTTCAAAATACACGCGCATAATAATTTCCAAAGTGCCTTTATATTTATCGCGCATGGCTTTTAAACGCTCGGCATATTCCAACGCCGCTTTCGGATCATGAATGGAACAAGGGCCGATTACTACTAATAAACGGTCATCTTCGCCGTGAATAATTTCATGCGCTTGTTTGCGGGCGTTTCTAACGGTTTTCACCGCCACTTCACCGGCGGGGTACTTTTCCAATAAGGCGACCGGCGGTAACAACTGTTCTATTTTGGCAATTCGCGTATCGTCGTTTGCGATACGAATTTCATTTTTGGTTTTGACCATTTTTTACTCTCTTCACAACTTAATTCCGTATAACGGCACTTGTGCGTTAAAAAATTAAACCGCACAAATGTTCAACCATTTAAAGTGCGGTCACTTTAACACTAATTTTTGCACTAGTAAACTAGTTCACCACTCATTTAATCAATGACTGCTTAAAACCTGCGCAGGTTGCAATTTAGCCGCCCGATTTGCCGGATAAAGACTGGCGATTAAACTTAAGATTAATGCAGCCGCCAACACCAACAACACATCTTGCCAATGCAGTTCGCTCGGTAAGAAATCCACGAAATAAACGCCGTCGGATAACAATTTTCTGCCCAATAAGGATTCAATGCCTTGAATAATCGGGGTTAGGTTTAACGCCAACAGCACGCCTAAAAAAATGCCTATTAGACACCCTTTCATTCCCGCTTGCAAGCCGTACCAGATAAAAATGCGTTTAATAAAACCGTTATTCGCACCCAACGTCCGCATAATGGCAATGTCGCCTTGTTTGTCTTTGACCGCCATGATAAGTGTGGAAACAATATTAAAGCAAGCAACGCCAATGACTAACACCATGGCGATATACATCACCGTGCGGATTAATTGAATGTCGCGATACATATAACCGAATTTGGCAATCCAAGTTTGCAAATTGAGCACTTGCGGATAATCATGCAAACTTGAATAATCCACCGCCTGCACATTAAAAGGATCCGCCAATTTCAATTCCATACCGCTTACTTGATCCTGTCGATAACCTAAAAATTCCTGCGCCAGCGACAACGGCATCAACGCATAACTGTGATCCAACTGCCCGTCCAAACGCAAAATTCCCGTCACCTGAATCCGCTCCCGACTCGGCTGACTTAATTGCTCGTCTTCGCTTTGTGTGGAAACCAATAGCGTCACCCAATCACCGGCTTTCACGTCCAACGCCTTGGCAATACCATGACCTAAAATCAAGCCGCCTTCCTGCGCAAACTGCTGCCAACCGTTTTCAAGCACGAAATTCCCCAAGGAACTGACCTGCTCCTGCGCACCTTTATCCACCCCTTTCACTTGCACCACTTTCATTTTGGCACCGTTTTCCACTAATGCGGTAAACCCGACATAAGGTGAAACGCCTTGAATTTGCGGAATTTGGTTAAGTTTATTGGATAAATTCCGCCAGTGATTAATAGGTTCGTTTTGAGCGGCATAAATGTCACTGTGCGGAACCACCGCTAAAATCCGGTTGTTCAATTCACGCTCAAAGCCGTT
>JBHBXR010000046.1:0-25365 GCA_041795785.1 Mesocricetibacter sp. | reverse complement strand
TGGGTCTTTCAGGTAAAATTCGAGAACGCCATACCAAGTTGTTTTCAGTTCGGTAATTTCCAAATTTTCAGACTTTAATCGATTGTATAAATCTTCGATATTATCAACATCCATATAAAAAGAGACCGAAGCCCCAATAGGTTGATTTTTAGCAAAATGAATGTCGTTTTGAAAAGTATCTAACCGCTGAAATGCTATCTCTATTTCCCCTGATTTCAGCATCGCATAACGATATTCTTTACCATTTTCAAAGAGTTCCTCCACCGCATCGTGATTAGGAACGGCAAAAGCCAACCGGAAACCTAAATGTTTGGTATAAAATTCGGCGGTTTTCTGTACATTTTCCACCGCAAAAACAGGTGTTAATTTGCTTATTTTCAGCAGATTTTTTGCTTTTTGGTTCATGGTCGCCTCCTCATTTGGATTCTGTATAAGTTTAACTGTTCTTATTTTATCATAAAAAACCATGCTGACGCGCGTCTCCCGACGCGTGTCCCAAATCCAATAATCAAAGTGCGGTGACTTTCTTAAGTATTTTAAAACAACCAAAAAAACGACCGCACTTTTATCTTTTGAAGATGATTTTTAGCTTGTTGCTTCCGCCTGTTCCAGCACTACTTTTTGTAACACATTAATGCCCGCTTCAATGTCCGACCATGAAGTGAATTCAAGCGGATTGTGGCTGATGCCGTTTTTGGACGGCACGAAAATCATGCCGGTCGGACAAAGTGTCGCCATGTGCATGGCGTCATGTCCGGCGCCGCTCGGCATAATTTCATAGCTATACCCTAACTTTTGCGCCGCTTGACTGATTTGTTGCACCATTTGCTCAGGCAATAAAATCGGTTGATCTTTGGAAATCAATTGCAATTCAATTGATAACCCCCGTTTGGCGGCGACTTGTTCGATTTGTTGTTGCAACGCCGTGAACACCGATTCGCGGGCTTGCGTGTGAATGCCGCGAATATCCACCAGCAATTCGCAATAACCCGGCACGACGTTCATCACGCCCGGTTTTGCCGTCAGATTACCGACGGTGGCAACGGTGGAATGTCCCGCTTCAATCGCTGCCCGTTCGATTGCCAACGCCAGTTCCGCACCGCCTAACAGCGCATCGTGGCGGTAGTGCATTGCGGTGGCGCCGGAGTGATCCGCCTGCCCGTTGATTTTGACAATACTGCGGATCGGCGCGGCAATGCCCGTTACCACGCCGATGGTTTTATTTTCCTTTTCCAAACGCGGACCTTGCTCAATATGCAGTTCAAAAAAGCATTTGAATTCTTCCGCGTTGCGTTTGGCTTGGTTCACCTTGGCAAAATCCAACCCGATGTCCGCCAACGCTTCTTTTAAACCGTTGCCTTGTTTATCGCGCAGTTTGCTTAAACTTTCCTGATTGGCGATGCCGCACATCACCTTGCTGCCTAAAGTCGCATAATTAAAACGACTGGATTCTTCGCAAGTAAAAATGATCAATTCTAACGGATGGCGGGTTTGCACGCCTTGTTCGCATAACCGAAACAGGATTTCCAGTCCCGCCACCGAGCCTAAAGGGCCGTCAAATTTGCCTGCATTGACAACGGTATCAATATGAGAACCGAACGCCACCGCCGGCAGATGATCCTCGACTCCCGCTTTACGGATAAACAAATTACCGATTTCATCACGGCGCACATCCAAATCATATTGGCGACATAATTCAATTATATAGTTATGCGCCTCTTCATCTTCACGGCTGAACGCCAAACGGGTTAATTCTCCCTTTTCGGACGAAATTGAGGCTAATTTTTCTATGATGGACTGCACGCGCGGCAGATTAATTGACATACAACTCCTCCTTGTTAAATTAATTTTGTGACCTTTATCACGGAAATAACATCTTTTTTTTCACCTTTCGGGCGTTAAATTGCATAATAACTTTGCACCACATTACAACAAAATAACACTAAAATAAGGACTAAAATATGAAAAATATGTTACTCATGAGTGGTTCGAAATACAAGGATACGGGTTACTTAATTCACACTATTCCTTGGTTGCAGCAATTTTTATCCGCCTATCAAGGCAAAAAAATTGCCTTTGTGCCTTATGCGGGCGTTCGTCAATCCTATGACGAATATGAACAAAAAGTACAACAGGCGTTGAGTGCATTGAATATGGAGATTGTTTCCGTTCACCGTGGCGCCAAACATGCGGATATTATCGAACAAGCGGATGTCATTGCTATCGGAGGGGGCAATACATTCTGTTTATTGAAAGGCTTATACGATAACCACTTGTTGGATCCGATTCGCGCCAAAGTGAATGCCGGCACGCCTTATTTCGGTTGGAGCGCAGGCGCGAACGTGGCGGGCAGTTCCATTATGACCACCAACGATATGCCGATTACTTATCCGCCTTCCTTCAATGCGTTGAACCTGTTTCCACATCAAATCAATCCGCACTTCATCTCCGGCAAAATGCAAGGTCACAACGGTGAAAGTCGTGAAGAGCGTTTGGAAGAATTTTTAATCGTTAATCCGACCGCACTTGTGTACGCTTTGCCGGAAGGTACGGCTTTACATATTCAGGGCGCGCAAGCCTGCGTATTGGGCGAACATGCGGTGCTGACATTCAGTGAAAATATGCGGCTGAACACGCTTGCCGCCGGCGCAACATTTAACTATTAAGGAAAATCATTATGGCTGAATTAAAATCTTTGATAGCAATTTTGGGCATTATTGCTACCGTATATTTGTTGATAAAAAAATATGAAACCCGTACCGTGTTAATCGGCGTCGGTTTGTTAATGTCCATTCTCACCGTCAATCCGATGGGCGCATTAGATGCCTTTGCCAAATCAATGACCAGCGGCGGATTGATTATGGCGATCTGTTCCAGTATGGGTTTTGCCTACGTCATGAAATACACTCAATGCGATACCCACTTGGTGCATTTGCTGACTAAACCGTTAAGCGGGTTAAAATTCTTTTTAATCCCGATTGCAACCGTCATCACCTTCTTTATCAACATCGCCATTCCGTCTGCGGCAGGCTGTGCGGCGGCAGTGGGCGCTACCTTGATTCCGGTGTTAAAAAGTGCCGGCGTACGTCCCGCCACGGCAGGGGCGGCAATTTTGGCGGGAACTTTCGGTTCCATGATGAGTCCCGGCTCTTCTCACTCGGCAATGATCAGCGAAATGTCCGGTTTAACCGTTGCCGAAGTCAACCTTTCCCATGCACCTTACACCATGATTGCCGGCGCCATCGGTGCGGTCATGCTCACTTTGCTGGCGATTTTATTTAAAGATTACGGAGAAGAACACAAACAAGCCTATTTGAACGAAAACAAAGAATCCGAAACCAAATTTGCCAAAGTCAATCCGTTATTTGCCTTAGCGCCGTTAGTGCCGTTAGTAATCTTGGTTATCGGCGGAACTTCATTGCAAAAAGACGTATCTTGGTTGGCATGGACGAAAATGGGCGTACGGCAAGCGATGTTAATCGGCGCCATTTACGGCATTATCGTCACCCGCGTTTCCCCGGCGAAAATTACCGAAGAATTCTTTAACGGTATGGGCAGCGCTTACGCCAACGTGTTAGGTATTATCATTGCCGCCAGCGTGTTCGTGGCGGGGTTGAAATCCACCGGCGCCATTGATTCCGCCATTGAATTTCTCAAACACTCCAATGAATTCGTACGTTGGGGCGCCACTGTCGGTCCGTTCCTGATGGGCGTAGTAACCGGTTCCGGCGATGCGGCGGCGATTGCGTTTAATACTGCAGTGACACCGCACGCCCCTGAACTCGGCTATACTCACCTTAACCTCGGCATGGCGGCGGCAATCGCAGGCGCTATCGGACGTACCGCTTCGCCGATTGCGGGCGTTACCATCGTGTGTGCCGGTTTGGCAATGGTCAGCCCGGTCGAAATGGTGAAACGCACCGCGCCGGGTATGGTGCTTGCCATCTTATTCCTCGCGTTATTCATGCTGTAAAACAAGGCAAAAAGCCACCGCACTTTTCAAAAGTGCGGTTGGTTTTTCTCTTATTTTTTATTCAAGGAGTCTCTAATGAACGTTGATTTATCTCAACTTACCGAATGGCGCCGCGAATTTCACCGTTTCCCCGAAATCGGCTGGTCTGAATTTTGGACGACTTCCCGCATTGCCGACTATTTGGAACAAATGGGTTTTGAAATTCTGTTAGGCAAACAAATTATCAATGAAGAGTTTGTGCGCGGTCGCCAATCCGCCGTAGTAGAACAAGGCTTAGCCAATGCGCTGGCATACGGCGCCAAGCAAAAATGGCTGGACAGAATGGACGGTTACACCGGCTGCGTTGCCGTGTTGGATACGGGCAGACCGGGCAAAACCGTGGCATTGCGTTTTGATATTGATTGCGTCAATGTCAGCGAAACTCAAGATCCGCAACATATCCCGAATCAACTCGGCTTTCGTTCCCTTAACGACGGCTTTATGCACGCCTGCGGACATGATGCGCACATCACCATCGGCTTAGGCACGGCGCTTTGGCTGTCGCAAAATAAAGACAAACTCAAAGGCAAAGTGAAAATCGTGTTCCAACCGGCGGAAGAAGGCGTGCGCGGTGCGGCGGCCATTGCGGCCAGCGGCGTAATTGACGACGCCGATTATTTCGCCGGTTCGCATATCGGTTTTTGCGCTGACAGCGGCACAGTGATTTCCAATCCGAAGAACTTTCTTTCCACAACTAAAATCGATATCCGCTATAAAGGCAAACCGGCGCATGCCGGCGCGGCGCCGCATTTGGGACGTAACGCCCTGTTAGCCGCCGCCCACACCGTAACCCAGCTGCACGGCATTGCCCGCCACGGCGAAGGGATGACGCGGATTAACGTCGGCGTGTTGAAAGCGGGCGAAGGACGCAACGTCATTCCTTCCACCGCCCAAATCCAACTGGAAGTACGCGGTGAAAATAAAGCCATCAATCAATATATGGTGGATCAGGTAATGCAAATTGCGCAAGGCATCGCGCTCGGTTTTGATGTCGGCTATGAAACGGAAATTATGGGCGAAGCGGTGGATATGAATAATGATCTCGAACTGGTCAAATTAGTGGAAGAAATCGCGTTGGCACAACCGGAGGTACACAGCACCAACGCAGATTATGCTTTTAATGCCAGCGAAGACGCCACGATTTTAGGCAGACGGGTGCAGGAACAGGGCGGTAAAGCCATTTACTTCATCCTCGGCGCCGACCGCACCGCAGGACATCATGAAGCGGAATTCGACTTCGACGAAAAACAATTACTGACCGGTGTGAATATTTATACCGCGTTAGTGCAACGTTTGTTGGATTAAAAAACGATGTAAAAAATGACCGCACTTTAAGCGCGTTCGGCTGAAAGTGCGGTCAACAATCATGAAGAATAATTATGCTTTGTCGCCGAGTAAAACGGATTCTAACGCAATTTCAATCATCTCGTTAAAAGTAAGCTGACGTTCTTCCGATGTGGTTTGTTCGCCGGTGCGGATATGATCGGAAACGGTACAGATTGCCAAAGCTTTGGCACTGAATTCGGCTGCGACGGCGTAAATCCCCGCGGCCTCCATTTCCACCCCTAAAATGCCGTATTTTTCCATAACATCAAACATTTGCACGTCCGGCGTATAGAATAAATCGGCAGAGAACAAATTACCGACGCGCACATTTACCCCTTTATTTTTAGCCGCTTGCACCGCCGCTTGGGTCATATCGAAATCGGCGATAGCGGCGAAATCGTTATCTTTAAAACGGATGCGGTTAACTTTGGAATCGGTACAAGCACCCAAGCCGATCACGACATCGCGTACTTTCACATCTTGACGTACAGCGCCGCAAGAACCGACGCGGATGATTTTTTGTACACCGTATTCGGTGATCAATTCTTTCGCATAAATGGAACAGGAAGGAATACCCATACCATGTCCCATCACGGAAATTTTACGTCCTTTATAAGTGCCGGTGTAGCCGAGCATATTGCGTACGTTGGTCACTTCTTTGGCATCTTGGAAAAACGTTTCGGCGATGTATTTTGCGCGTAACGGATCGCCCGGCATTAAGACGACATCGGCAAACGCCCCTGCGGGCGCATTAATATGTGGAGTCATAGTGTTTTCCTCTTTTTGTTGAGTTGGTTAGTCGTTGAAATTAATTATCGTTGTGCCGTAATCCATCGGCGTTAAACCGAAATAAGCGGCAACGGTTTGTCCGATATCGGCGAAAGTCTCCCGTTTACCGAGGAAGCGTTTCGGCACGTTCTGACCGTACAACAACACCGGAATATGTTCACGGGTATGTTCCGTACCGCGCCAAGTCGGGTCACAGCCGTGATCGGCAGTGATAATCAGCAAATCTTCATCCGTGACCAATTCCAATAATTCGGGCAGACGGCTGTCGAAATATTCCAATGCGGTGGCATAGCCCGCCACATCGCGACGGTGACCGTAATCGGAATCGAAATTAACGAAATTCGTGAAAACAATGGAATTATCCACCGCACTTTTGACTTCGGATAAGGTTTTATCAAACAGTTCCGCTAACCCCGTGGCTTTGACCTTCTGTGTGATCCCCGTATGCGCATAAATATCGGCGATTTTACCGATGGAAACTACTTCACCTTGTTTTTCTTCCACCAGTTTTTGTAACACGGTGGCGGACGGCGGTTCGATAGAATAGTCTTTACGATTCCCCGTGCGGCTGAATTCGCCTTTCTTCGCACCGACAAACGGGCGGGCAATCACGCGACCGATGTTATAGCCTTCCAATTCTTCCCGCACGATTTGACATAATTCGTATAAACGTTCCAAACCGTATGTTTCTTCATGGCAGGCAATTTGGAACACGGAATCCACCGAGGTGTAGAAAATCGGTTTACCCGTACGCATATGTTCCTCGCCCAATTCGTCCAAAATCACCGTGCCGGAGGAATGGCAGTTGCCCAAATAGCCCGGAATATCGGCTTTCGCCACAATTCTATCCAATAAATCCTGCGGAAAGCTGTTTTGATGTTGCGGGAAGTAGCCCCAATCGAATAGCACCGGCACGCCCGCCACTTCCCAGTGACCCGACGGCGTATCTTTACCGGAGGAAATTTCCTTAGCGAACGCATAGCCGCCGATTAAATCGGGTTGTGCCTGAAATCCCGCAGGCAACGAACCGGTGGATTGTTGCGCCGCCAAACCTAAACCCAATTTTTCCAAATGAGGCAAATGTAGTTTGCCCGAACGTCCTTTCTCATCCGCCAGCCCCGACGCGCAACGCTGCGCAATATGTCCGAGGGTGTCGGAACCCTTGTCGTCAAATTTATCCGCATCTTCGGCATACCCGATACCGAAAGAATCCAGCATCATAATAAATACACGTTTCATTTGTTACCTCTCTGATGTTAAGGCAAACGTTTTCTTTGCCCGAATATGACGACACCACGAACAAAGCCGTGGTGTCATACTAAAATTGTGTAAAATTATACCGCACTTTAACCGAGTGCGACACCGCTTAATCCGATAAACAAACCGGCAATGGTTGCACTCAATAAGTTGGCTAACGAACCGGCGATCACCGCTTTAATCCCCAAACGGGCAATATCGCCGCGACGGTTCGGCGCCATACCGCCCAAGCCACCGATTAAAATAGCGATAGAGCTGAAGTTGGCAAATCCGCATAACGCAAAGGTAATGATGGCTTTGGTTTTATCCATTAACTGCACCGGTGCCTCCGCGCCCAAATAAGGGGCAAATTCCATATAGCCGACGAATTCGTTAATGGCTAATTTGGTACCGATCATCTGACCTGCAATATCCGCTTCACCCCAAGGCACGCCGATCACCCATGCTAACGGTCTGAATATCCAACCGAAAATCATCCCTAAGGATAACTCCGGCATGCCGAACCAACCGCCGATACCGCCTAACATACCGTTAATCAACGCAATTAAGGCAACGAACGCAATCAACATCGCGCCGACGTTAAGCGCCAACTGCATCCCGGATGAAGCGCCCGCCGCCGCCGCATCTAAAATATTCGCCGGTTTTTCCAACTCGACTTTTTCAATATCGTCATTGAATTTTTCCGTTTGCGGATACAAAATTTTAGCAAACAACAGACCCGCCGGCGCCGCCATAAAGGAAGCAGCAATCAAATAGGTTAAAGGCACGCCCATTCCCGCATAACCTGCCATCACCGAACCGGCGATAGATGCCAAACCGCCGCACATAATGGCGAAAAGTTCGGATTCCGTCATTTTACTGATATAAGGTTTAACGATTAACGGCGCTTCCGTTTGACCGACGAAAATATTCGCCGCCGCCGACATGGATTCCGCCTGAGAAGTGCCTAATACACGTTGTAACGCACCGCCGATGATTTTAATCACCCATTGCATCACGCCGATATAATAAAGCAGAGAAATCAATGCCGAAAAGAACACAATAACAGGCAAGACGCGCACCGCAAAAATAAATCCGTCGTTACCGAACGCTTTAAACGAGCTGTCTGTCGCCAAACCGCCGAATAAAAATTTAATTCCCTCATTGCCGTAGCCGATAACTTTACTCACGCCGTCTGCCATGGCAAGCAACGCATCACGCCCTACCGGCACATAAAGAATAAACGCCCCGATGAAAATCTGAATCGCCAACGCCCCGCCCACCGTACGGAAATTAATTGCCTTACGGTTATTGGAAAGCAAATAAGCAATGCCCAATAATACAAAAATACCGATAATACTGATTAACGTACTCATACTAACCTCACTTAAAAATTACGTCGCACCTAGTTTACTCATTTTTAACACAAAAATCTTGTACAAGATGTCAAAAATGAGAACGCAAGCGATTACTTCGATGAAAAAAGTATTTCATTAGTTTGTTTGGCTATATGTTATTTAATAATCTTATTGGATTATTTCTCTATTTTCATTATGATGTTTTCATCATCTTACTTCAATAACAACATATGAAACGACCGCTTAATCACCTCCCGCAAGCACCTTGGACAGCCGCCGGACTTTGGTCTTTTGAACGACATGCGTTTATAATTTTGCTTATCTCGCTTAGTATAGTCGGAATAGGCGAAGGCTTGTTGCTGACGGCGAGTCTCGGCTCGGCGCCTTGGACTATACTGGCTCAGGGTATTTCATTGCAGGGCGGTTTCAGCGTCGGCTGGGCATCCATGTTGATCAGTTTGTTAGTCATGTTGCTTTGGTTTCCCCTTAAATTACAACCGGGCATCGGCACTGTCATGAATATTGTCGTCATCTCGATTTTTCTGGGTTTGACGACAAGCTTGCTTTCTACGCCCGCAGAACTATATCTGCGTATTTCCTATGCAATAGGCGGTATTATCTTATTTGGTCTCGGTGCGGCGTTCTATCTGACTTGCCATCAAGGCGCAAGCCCGCGTGACGGGTTAATGGTGGGCTTATGTTACCGTTTTAACTGGAAAATCGGCATTGTGCGCACCACTATTGAAGTGAGCGTTTGTATTTTGGGCTTTGCTATGGGCGGCACGGTCGGTATCGGCACACTTCTGTTCGCTTTCTCTATCGGGTGGGTAATTCAATGGACATTGCTCGCCATTTATTATTGCTACGCAAAAGAAAATGATAAAACCTACTAAAAAACCGACCGCACTTTTGAAAGGCTATCTAAAGTGCGGTCGGTTTTTTTGTTGTTTTTTACTATTCGTCAACCAATCTTAAACGGCGTTTAGCTGACTTTCATGCCCGCCGTCGCTTGCGCATCGGCGGATAACAGCGCTAATACGGAATCATCGGCATTGGCGGCGGTGAGAATCATTCCCTCCGATACGCCGAACTTCATTTTACGCGGTGCGAGGTTGGCAACCACAATCACAAAACGTCCTTCCAGCTCTTCCGGTTTGTTATATGCCGATTTGATACCGGAAAACACCTGACGGGTTTCAAAACCGAGATCCAGTTGGAATTTCAACAGCTTATTGCTTTCCGGCACGGCTTCGCATTTTAGCACTTTCGCCACGCGCAGATCCAATTTGGCAAAATCATCAATGGTAATTGTCGGCGCCAAAGGTTCAAATTGCGCCGAAAGTGCGGTTGTTTTTTCCGCCGTTTTCGCAGGCGCATTCACCTGTGCGTTTTCCGCTTTAGAGGCTTCCACCATAGCATCGATTTGCTTCATATCCACACGGTTAAACAAGGCTTTAAACGGTGCAATGTTATGTGACAATAACGGCGTAGCGAGATTTTGCCAAGTCAGTTCCGTTTGTAAAAAAGCCTCCGCACGTTCCGCCAATTGCGGCAATACGGGTTTTAAATAGCCCATCAACACGCGGAACAACTGAATCCCCATTGAACAGACCTGTTGCAATTCCTGATCGCGTCCTTCTTCTTTTGCAATCACCCAAGGCGTTTTGTCATCCACATATTTATTCGCTTTATCGGTCAACGCCATAATTTCACGGATCGCTTTGCTGAATTCGCGGTTTTCATAATAAGCGGCGATTTGTTCCGATTGAGCGCTAAATTCGTTGAATAACGCTTCATCTTCCAGCTTATCCGCCAGCTTGCCGTCAAACCGTTTTTGAATGAAACCCGCATTGCGCGAAGCAAGGTTTACCAATTTGTTGACCAAATCTGTGTTTACGCGCTGAACGAAATCGTCCAAATTCAAATCCAAATCGTCAATGCGGTTGCCTAATTTCGCCGCATAATAATAACGCAGGCATTCCGGATCCAAATGTTTCAGATAGGTCGCGGCTTGGATAAAGGTGCCGCGTGATTTCGACATTTTTTCGCCGTTCACCGTCACATAACCGTGCACGAAAATATTGGTCGGTTTGTGCAAGTCGGCGCCTTCCAGCATCGCCGGCCAAAACAGGCTGTGGAAATACATAATGTCTTTGCCGATAAAATGATAGAGTTCCGCTGCGGAATCCTTCCGCCAAAAACTGTCAAAATTCAGACCGCTCTTTTTAGCGCACAGATTTTTAAACGACGCCATATAACCGATCGGCGCATCCAACCACACATAGAAATATTTTTCTTCCGTGTGCGGAATTTTAAAACCGAAATAAGGCGCATCACGTGAAATATCCCATTGCTGCAAGCCCGCTTCAAACCATTCCTGCATTTTATTCGCCACTTCCTGCTGTAAGGTGCCGGAACGAATCCATTCTTTTAACATGGTTTCAAAGCTCGGCAAATCAAAGAAAAAGTGTTCGCTTTCTTTCACAATCGGCGTCGCACCGGATACCACAGAACGCGGATTAATCAATTCCGTCGGGCTGTACGTGGAAGAACAGACTTCACAGTTGTCGCCGTATTGATCCGCCGCTTTACATTTCGGACAAGTGCCTTTCACGAAGCGATCGGGCAAAAACATGCCTTTTTCGGGATCGTACAATTGCGAAATAGTACGGGTTTTAATAAAACCGTTTTCTTTCAATTTGTTATAAATAAATTCAGATAACTCACGGTTTTCTTCGCTATGCGTGGAATGATAATTATCAAAACTGATATTAAATTCGGCAAAATCCGCCATATGGCTTTGCTGCACTTCGGCAATCAACTGCTCCGGCGTAATACCCATTTGATCCGCTTTCAACATAATCGGCGTGCCGTGCGCATCATCAGCACAGACAAAGTGAATTTCATGACCGCGCATACGTTGAAAACGCACCCAAATATCCGCTTGAATATGTTCAAGCATATGTCCTAAATGAATAGGACCGTTGGCATAAGGCAACGCACAGGTGACTAAAATTTTACGGGGAGAAATGGACATTATCGTTTTACCTTTTTGTTATCATTTAATCGAAAAATTGGCGCTAATCTTAACCTATCGGCGGTATTTTTTCCACTTTAACCGCATTTTCGCTTAACAGATTTCGGCGATCGTGGTTAAATACCCCATGAATTTACTCTACCATTCAAGGATTAAAAATGGCGATTTTATTTTCTGATAACCTCAATGCTGAACAGCAAACTCAAATTCAACAACTTTTTCAGCAATTTCAACACCCTAGCTTACAAAAAGATCTCATCTCCCTCAATGCGTTAAAAAAAATCGAAAAAGGCGGCGAGACGTTACGCGTGGAATTAACCATGCCTTTCGCTTGGAATACGGCGTTCGAACAACTGAAAAATACGCTTTCCGCGCCTTTGCAAACCGTCACGGCGTGCAATAACGTTAAATGGCAGTTAAATTATCAAATCGCTACCTTAAAACGCGCCAATAATCATCCTGCGGTGAAAGGGGTGAAAAATATCATTGCGGTTACTTCCGGCAAAGGCGGGGTCGGAAAATCCACCGTTACCGTCAATTTGGCATTGTCATTGCAAGCGCAAGGCGCCAGAGTGGGTATTTTGGATGCGGATATTTACGGTCCTTCCGTACCGCATATGTTAGGCGCGGCAGATCAACGCCCGACCTCACCGGATAACCAACACATCACACCGATTCAAGCGCACGGTTTATTCGCCAACTCCATCGGTTTTCTGATGGAAGCGGATAACGCAACGATTTGGCGCGGTCCGATGGCGAGCAGTGCGTTAAGCCAGTTATTAAACGAAACCCTGTGGCCGGATTTGGATTATTTGGTCATCGATATGCCGCCGGGCACAGGCGATATTCAACTCACCCTTTCGCAACAAATTCCGGTGACCGGCGCGGTGGTCGTCACGACACCACAAGATATTGCACTACTGGATGCGGTGAAAGGCATCTCAATGTTTAACAAGGTTTCCGTACCGGTATTAGGTATTGTAGAAAATATGTCCATGCACATTTGTAGCAATTGCGGTCATCACGAACCGATTTTCGGTACCGGCGGCGCAGAGAAAATCGCTGAGAAATATCAGGTGAAAGTGCTCGGTCAGCAACCGTTACATATCCGCTTACGCGAAGATCTGGACAAAGGCACCCCGACCGTCGCCGCCGCACCGCAAAGCGAAATCGCCCAATCTTTCCTGCAATTAGCGGAAAAAGTGGCAACCGAACTGTACTGGCAAGGTTCCGTTATTCCGGGTGAAATTATGTTTAGGGAAGTGAAGTAATTACTTTAGAAATTAAAAAATCCGATGCTTAACACATCGGATTTTTATTGGCTCCGTGGAACATGGCATTAAACTGTAAGTGCGGTCAGATATCTAAGAGTTTTTCAGATTAATTGAGACTATTTTTGAGTTCTTCCAGCAACCAATCAATAAAAATTTTTACTTTAGGGTATTTTTTATGTGAATGAGGAAAGACAATATAATGTGCATTCACGGGCATATCGAAAGATTTATCAAATACCGGGGCTAATTCATTCATATTAATATAGCTCTCTGCCAAAAGAGAATTTTCAAGAATAAATCCTAAGCCCTGTTTTGCCGTTTCATAACTCATATAAGAGCGATCAAAACTGAAAGAATATTGCAACCCTCTTGATATATTTACATTATGATGAACAAACCATTGCGGCCATTGAATTAATGTACTTTCAGATAGAATAAGATTATGATTGAGCAAATCTTCCGGTTTTTTAATATCATTTTGCCGTATTAATTCAGGATGTGCCAATACCGTTGCGTATTCGTTTTTAATTGGAATAACATATAAATTTGCCCATGAAAAAATACCATGACGAATGTCAATATCTACACGATCTAAGTTAAATTGAACATTTTCGTATGAGCAAGTGAAGTTTATTTGTAATTCAGGATTAAGAATTTGAAATTTTTTAATTCTAGGCAATAAATACAGCGAGCCAAAACTTGGTGACGTATGAATATTTAGAGTTTCTTTCTCTTTTTTCTCAATAATATCATTTGTTGCCATATTAATAGTATGTAACGCCCCTTGAATTGCTTCTAAATATTTTTCACCCGTTTTGGTAAGAACAATACCTCTACCGGTTCGATAAAATAGTTTTTTATTTAAAAAACTTTCTAAGGCAGCAATTTGGTGACTGACCGCAGAGGGCGTTACATTCAGACTTTCAGCCGCCTTTACAATATTGCCAAAATAAGCGGCTTGTTCAAAAGCTTGAATTGATTTTATTGGCGGAATAGATGTTTTTTTATTACTCATTTCTATTTATTAATAACTTAAATTGTGTTTATGAAAAATGGAAGAAGAACACAATATCTATATATATTGTGTTCTTCTATTAGTAAGTTTAATCAGGCTAAATTTTTTTGTTTTGACCTTGCGGCTAGTACAATAATTGTTCCACTAATAAACATACTGATACCTAAAAATGCAATCGCTACATTAAATGAACCCGTCATTTCTTTTAAATAACCAACCATCGTCGGACCAAAGAATCCGCCCAAATTTCCAATACTGTTAATTAATGCGATCGCACCTCCTGCCGCAGCTCCCGTAATAAATGACGGTGGAATTGCCCAAAACGGCGGGAAAGCACCGAATGCACCACAAAGTGCGATGGCGAGAAATATAAAGGCAAACCAAACATTCGAATCTGCTACAACTGTTGCGGAAATTAAGCCTAATGCACTGACAGCCAAACAACCTGCCACATGCCAAGGTCGCTCCTGAGTCTTATCCGAATGATTTCCCACTAGCATCATAACACCCATCGCACAGAAATACAGTAGCCCTAAAATCCACCCTAAATTTTGTAAACTGATTGATGTTGTCGCAGAAATTGTTTTAGAAATCGTCGGTAAAAACATATTAATACCATAATATCCCATCATCCAGAAAAAATAACCGACGGATAACCATAATACGGTTTTATCTTTCAATGCCTGCATAAAAGTATAATGCTTTACTTCCTGCTTCATTTTATTCTCAATTTCAATTGTATCAATTAACCACTTTTTCTCTTCATCATCTAACCAATGCGCTTTATCAATATTATCAGTAAGATAAAAATAGCAAATACCCCCTAAAATCACTGCGGGTATTGCTTCTATGATAAACATCCATTGCCAACCTTGTAACCCAAGACCTTCAATTCCCAATAAAAACGTGGAAAGCGGCGACCCCAGAGCATTTGCTCCTGGAATAGCTAACATAAAAGCAGCAATTGCTCTTGCATGGTGTTTTGTTTGATAAAATCCGCTTAAATAATGCACCATACAAGGGTAAAAACTGGCTTCTGCCACCCCCAGTAAAAAACGAACTACATAAAATTGGAAAGGAGTTTTGATAAATGCCATTAAAATGGCCAAAATTCCCCAACTTATCATAATACGCGAGATCCATTTTCTGGCACCAACCTTAGCCATCATCGCACTGCCGGGAACTTCCAATAAGAAGTAACCAAAGAAGAAAATACCTGCACCGATACCAAATACAGCATCGGAAAATTTTAAATCTTCATTCATTTGCAAAGCTGCAAAGCTGATATTCACCCTATCTAAAATAGAAATAAAGAAACAAATGAAAAGAAACGGAAGTAAACGTGTCGTAACTTTACGTACCGTACTTTGTTCTAATTCTAAGACACTTCGAGTCGTCATAATTATTCTCCGTTTTACACGAATGAGCGTTCAATCAATAACCGAATTGAGGAAAGAAAAATTAAACTAATAAAAGTGCGGTTAAAAAACCGCTATTTTATAGAAGTTCGTCCACTGTTTTATTGAATAGTATGATAAAACGTTTAAAGCTATCGCTACGCCGACAATATCTAGGCGTAGCGCTATACGCTAACTTAAAATTAATTAAGCCATTGCTTTATACTATTGCATATCATCTCAGTAGAAATACCATAACGATCATGTAATGTAGGTAATGCTCCGGCATCAAGAAATTGATCGGGTAATGCAATTTGTCGGTAATTCACATTTCCTAATCCGTTATTCATAAACAAGAGTGCAAGAGTTTCACTTAAACCGCCAATAATAGTGTGATTTTCAGTACTTACAACTAAGCGGGCAGATTTACCGACTTCTTTAAGAATGGTTTCTTCATCCAACGGCTTAATTGTCGGAACATGTAATACACCAGCATCAATGCCGTCTTTTGCCAAATTTTCGACTGCTTCCAAAGTTCGCATTGTCATCAAGCCGGTACTGATGAATAAAACATCATTACCGTCTTTTAGTAATTGTGCTTTACCCAACTTAAATCGGTAATTATATTTATCCAGTACTTTCGGTACATTGCCACGTAAAAGACGCATATAGACAGGACCGTTATATTCTGCGATAGCGGGAACAACCTGTTCAATTTCAGTCGCATCGCAAGGATCGAGAACCATCATATTCGGAATAGCGCGCATCAATGCTAAATCTTCACAAGCTTGATGACTCGGTCCATAACCGGTAGTTAACCCCGGCAATGCCGCACAAATTTTCACATTTAAATTTTCTTCAGCAATCACCTGATGAATAAAGTCAAAAGCTCGACGTGTGGCGAACACTGCATAGCTAGTAACAAACGGAACCAAACCCGTTTTAGCCATACCGCCGCCGGCCGCAAGTAATAACTGTTCCGCCATCCCCATTTGATAAAAACGTTCAGGAAAAGCATTACGGAAAATATGTAAATCGGTGTATTTTGCCAAATCCGCAGTTAAACCAACAATTTTCGGATTTTTTTCCGCAACTTGGACTAACGCATGACCAAAAGGTGCGGAGATGGTTTCTTGTCCGTCACCTGCAATAGACGCTATCATTGCTGACGTTGTAAGTTTTTTCTTTGGTACTGACATATTATTAATCCTCTTTACCATATAGCTCATCTAATAAATTAATAGCTAATTCCCACTCATTCGCATCAACTCGAATAAAATGGTTTTTCTCCCGTTGCTCCAAAAACGGTACACCTTTACCCATCAAAGTATCAAAAATAATTACTCTAGGCTGTGCCCCGTCATATTGTTTAGCATTATTAAACGCGTTATACACCGCCTCTAAGTTATTACCGTTTACCCGTTGAACATACCATCCAAATGCCGTCCATTTATCTTGTAAAGGTTCAAAGTTCAATACATCCTTGGAAGCCGCATCAGCTTGTTGATTATTCACATCCACCAAACAAATAAGGTTATCCAATTTATGATGTGCTGCGGACATTGCTGCTTCCCAAGTGGAACCTTCATCTAATTCGCCATCAGACATTGAGTTATACACGATGCTTTTTTTACCGGTCTGCTTTAATCCTAAAGCTATACCAACCCCGATACTTAGCCCCTGTCCCAACGATCCTCCTGAAATTTCCATGCCTGGAGTATAGGATGCCATTCCGGACATTGGTAAATGACTATCATCAGAACCGTATTGTTCAATATCTTTCGGATCAAGTATCTCGGCTTCCATTAACGCCGCATAATGGGCAATTGCATAGTGACCGTGGGATAACAAAAACCAATCTCGCTCCTCCCATTCCGGATTTTTAGGATCAAAATTCAGAGCATGACAATAGGCTGTTGCCAATACATCAGCATAGCCTAATGCTTGTCCTACATAACCCTGTCCCTGTACTTCCCCCATTTGCAAGGCATAACGTCTGATATGGTAAGCATGTTGCGCTAATTTTGTTAATTCTTGTGTCATAATCGTTTCCTTAATTAATGGATTAACATACCGCCGTTTACATCTAACACAATACCTGTCGAATATGACGACAAATCACTTGCTAAAAATAATGCTGCACGCGCAATATCAATCGCATCCCCCAAACGCCCCAATGGAATGCCTGCAATGATTTGAGCTGTTTGTTCATCCGTTAATTTTCCTTGAGTAATATCAGTTTGAATTAATCCTGGAGTAATACAGTTCACACGAATATTATCCCCGCCGAATTCACGCGCCATTGCTTTTGCCAAACCTAAAACGCCTGCTTTCGCTGCACTATAATGCGGACCACCAAAAATGCCACCGCCACGTTGTGCCGAAACAGATGAAATACAAACGATACTACCTGATCTTTGGGCCTTCATAGTCGGTAAAACTGCTTGTGACATTAATAACGTCCCCCGCAGGCTGACATCCAATACGGCATCATAATTCTCGCCTTTAATATCCATAGTTTTAATTGGTTGTGTAATACCTGCATTATTAATCAATACGTCAATCCGACCGTACTTAGCTAAAATTTTCTCTTTTTCTGCTTGCACTTGTTTCTCATCAGCCACATTAATTGCAACGCCCAAATGTCCCTCTCCGGGTAATGAATTTGCAGCCTCAATTGATGCCTCTTCACTTAAATCCGCAATAACGACTTTAGCACCTTGCTCAGCAAATAATTTCGCAGTTGCACGACCTAAACCGCGTGGCGATGCGGCTCCAGTGATAATCGCAACTTTATCTTTTAACAACATAATGTTCTCCTTAATACGCTTTATGTGACTAAGATTTTGTTTAACTTTCATTAGTAATATGAAATTGGTTGTAAGATAACTTTAATAGGATTGAGGAGGAATACACATTCGCTCACTCTTGATTGAAAAAAATTGAAATCGTGACGGAGATAACAAAAGTATTTGCAACCACATGAATAAAAGCCTGACTAACAAAAAAACCCGATAACTTTCGTTATCGGGTCTTGTTTTCCAATTATTTGATATAGCTAACTAGTTTGCTTCCGCCTTTGTCGGATCCGAATAAACGTGACTTACCGCACTGTGGTGTCCTGCTGCACCTTTGCCGTGGAAGTAATAACGCGATTCCTTCCACTCTACAATTTCAAAAGGGGTAACAACCGTTTCATCGGCTTTTGCCAATGTCATATCCGCTTTGGTGTGTTGCACCGCAGAGAAGGTACCCAAACGACCGTTAAAGCTGTAAGTGCGGTCGGTTTTTACCGAGATTTCTTCAACTTTAACACTTTGTTGCTGCGCCACTTGATGCGTTTGCTGTTCTTCTTGCGCAAGTTCGTCTTGCAGACGTTGCAAGGACTCCTGCACTTTCTTCTCAACGGACTCATTCGCCGGTTGCGTGATGAATCCTAACGGTTGGTTGTGACTTTCTTCTTTTTCCACCAACTCTGTCGCCGGTGTCGTCACGACAATCTCTTGCGCCTGTTCCTGCCGTTCAAGCAATTCATCTACTGATAAGAACGTGTTTTCTTTTGCTTTGCCCGCGATACTTTGATCAACCCATACTTTACCGCTTGCCAATTCAGGCGAAACTACCGCCGAAGATAACGGCATCGGTGCACTGACATCCTGATTACGGCGACGGCGTTGATTGCTCACTCGTAAATGACGCGGTAAACGACGACGGTTGCTGTCTTGACGTTCGCGACCTTCGCTTTCGCGATTGCCGCTTTGTTCGTCATTACGTTGAGCGTCTTCGGTCGCAAGTGACGCTTGCTGCGGCGCATTGTCAATTTCAGCACTAAAACCGACCGCACTTTCTGCAATAGACTCAACGGATTGTTCGCCCGTTTCATCGGTCACGCGCACTTTTTTGCGTAAATCACGACGTTGACGGCGTTGTTGAGGTTGAACGGCTTTGCTTTCTTCTTCCGAAACGGCAATGAAGTTTTCTTCAATCACCTCATTAACCGGCGTTTCTTCAACAACATTTTTACGGTTATTACGTTTGTTATTGCGTTCATTGTTACGCACGGAACGGCTTTCCGTTTTTTCCGTATTACGATTTTCCTCTTTTACGCTGCGTTCCGTATTGTCATTACGTTCGTTGCGGTTACGACGATTTGCATTACGACGTTCCTGATTGCGGCGGTTATTGCGATTATTACGGTTATTCGCCGGTTTTTCTTCTCCCTTCTCTGCACTGAACAAGCCTTTGAGCTTGGCAATAATACGCGCAATCAAAGACGGTTCTGTTTTCTCTTTAACTTCGATACTCGGAGCCGGTTCGGAAATCGTCATTGAAATGGCGGCGCTTTCCATCACGCTTTCCGTCGTCACTGCGGCGGTTTCGATATTACGCGTAACCAAAGATTCTTCAGGAATGAAAATATCTTCCTGCTCTTCATGCAGTTTGGCTAAGTTATAGCTCAATACGTTCAGCTCTTCTCCTTCACGCACACGGAACACGCTGAAATGCGGTGTTTCCATCGCTTCATTCGGTACTACTAAAATATCCACGTCGTGACGTTTTTCAATACTGCGGATGGTTTTACGTTTTTCGTTCAACAAATAAGACGCCACTTGCACCGGTACAATGGTATGCACTTGTTTGGTATTTTCTTTCAGCGCTTCTTCTTCAATTAAACGTAAAATCGATAAGGAAAGAGACTCGTTATCGCGGATTTTCCCCGTTCCCTGACAACGCGGGCAAACATGATGGGAAGACTCGCCCAAGGACGGACTCAAACGCTGACGCGACATTTCCAATAAGCCGAAACGAGAGATGCGGCTGATTTGAATGCGGGCGCGATCCTGCCGTACCGCATCACGGATACGGTTTTCCACTTCACGTTGATGACGAACCGGCGTCATATCAATGAAATCAATAACGATTAAACCGCCCAAGTCACGCAAACGTAACTGACGGGCAATTTCATCCGCCGCTTCAAGGTTGGTATTTAATGCGGTTTCTTCAATATCGCCGCCACGGGTTGAACGTGCGGAGTTGATGTCAATGGCGGTTAAAGCTTCGGTTACGTCAATGACGATGGAACCGCCCGACGGCAAACGTACTTCACGTTGGAAGGCGGATTCGATTTGCGATTCAATTTGATAATGACTGAACAGCGGCACTTCGCCTTGATAGAGTTTCACCCGATTAATAAAATCAGGACGCACCAATTTAATATGCGCCTTGGCTTTTTCATACACTTTCGGACTGTCGATTAAAATCTCGCCGATATCACGACGCAAATAATCGCGGATAGCACGCACGATCACGTCGCTTTCCTGATGAATCAGAAACGGTGCGGGACGGCTTTGCGACGCTTGTTTTATCGCGTCCCAATGATGCAGCAATACTTTTAAGTCCCACTGCAACTCTTCCGGCGATTTGCCTACGCCCGCCGTACGCACGATTAACCCGACGCCGTCCGGCACCTCTAAAGAGCTTAGCGCGTCTTTAAGCTCCAAACGCTCATCCCCTTCAATGCGGCGTGAAATCCCGCCGGCACGCGGATTGTTCGGCATAATCACCAAATAACTGCCCGCGAGAGAAATGAAAGTGGTCAGAGCCGCGCCTTTACTGCCGCGCTCTTCTTTATTGACCTGAACGATAACTTCCTGTCCTTCCTTGATAATATCCTTAATATTCGGGCGGCCTTGATAAACATAGCCTTCCGGGAAATATTCGTTGGCAATTTCTTTTAGCGGCAAGAAACCGTGGCGTTCCGCGCCATAATCCACAAAAGCGGCCTCAAGGCTCTGCTCGACGCGGGTAATGCGTCCTTTGTAGATATTGGCTTTTTTCTGTTCGTGTCCCGGACTTTCAATGTCCAAATCGAATAAGCGTTGTCCGTCGACTAACGCAACACGCAACTCTTCTTTTTGAGTTGCGTTGATTAACATTCTTTTCATTTAAAAATTTTCTCATTTTATTTTATAAAACTCGATTAAAAACGACCGCACTTTCAGCACATCAGAGCTAAATGCTTCGCAATCGACCTCGTGTCTGTCGCCAACTGTCAATCTCCCGATTGTCAACGGCTGGGTGCATTGATTGCGTTACTGAAATCGGCTTGTTACAGGCTTAATTTCAGTACAAACAAAATTGATGTTTACATTAAATTTTGCAAGCCATCGGTCTTTTAATCACATATAACTTGTTAAATCTTAATGTCTTATGCCATTCGCTGCATTAATGTCCGATTTAACAATAATTGCGCTATTTTCAGGCGCATTTAGCGCATAAAAATACGCGTTATTATCCCTTGAACAGGCAGTTTTGGCAAGGTGTTTCGCTATTTTAAATCCTCGCCTCGATGTGGTATGATTTGTACATTTTCTATCAGCGATAAATTTTTAATGACCACAGAATTTCAGAAAAATGACGCTAACGCGGCGAATCAAACGGTAAAAATGCTTACAATCAGTGATGACGAAGCGGGGCAACGTATCGATAACTATCTGCTCGGCAAACTTAAAGGCGTGCCGAAAAGCCTGATTTACCGTATCTTGCGTAAAGGCGAAGTACGGGTAAACAAAGGACGCATCAAGCCCGAATACAAACTACGGCAAGGCGATGTGGTACGCGTTCCGCCGGTACGCGTATCGGAAAAAGAACAGCCGCAAATTTCCAATAAACTGAGCAAAGTCGCGCAGTTGGAACAGCAAATTATCTTTGAAGATGATTGTCTGTTGGTTTTAAACAAACCTTCCGGCACCGCCGTTCACGGCGGCAGCGGATTAAGCTTCGGCGTCATCGAGGCTTTGCGCGCCTTACGTCCCGAAGCGCGTTTTTTAGAATTGGTGCATCGTTTGGATCGCGATACTTCGGGGCTCCTGTTGGTTGCAAAAAAACGTTCCGCTTTACGCAACTTACACGAACAACTGCGTGTCAAAACCGTACAGAAAGATTATTTGGCACTGGTACGCGGACAATGGCAATCGCATTGTAAGCTTGTCCAAGCGCCTTTGTTAAAAAACGAACTGTCAAGCGGCGAACGAATCGTACGGGTCAGCGAGCAAGGCAAACCCTCCGAAACCCGTTTCTCCGTTGAAGAACGCTATGCCGTCGCCACTTTAATCAAAGCTTCGCCCGTTACCGGAAGAACCCATCAGATTCGCGTTCATACTCAATATGCGGGACATCCTATCGCGTTGGATGACAAATACGGCGATGCGGAGTTTGATCGGCAAATGCGCGAACTCGGGTTAAACCGATTGTTTTTACACGCTTTCGCTATCCGTTTCGAACACCCGAAAAGCGGCGAACCTCTATATTTATCCGCCCCTTTGGATGCGGAAATGAAAGGAATTTTGCAACGTTTAAGAGAAACGAAATAGCCAACTACTCAAAATTGAAGGATCTCAATGAAAAAATTATTTTTACTCGGATTAGTGCTAACTCATCAGGCATTTGCCGCTCAAATCACACCACAGGACATCGTCGGTGAATGGTCTTGTAAAATCCAATACCCGGAAATGAAAATTCATACTATTGATCTTATTGAATATCAAGCGGACGGCACCAGTGTGGGCACGGGTTATCTTTTTCTAACCGATTTACTGGCATACGAAACTCAACATACCGGAAAATGGACGTTAAATAACAATATTTTATCGGAAACCAGCAACGATTACAGCACCATTCCCATTCATTCCGACAAAACCATGAAACGCATTGCGACGGATCCCGAATTCAAACAATGGGAGGCAAATTTTTATACGGATTTAAAAAAAGGCAATAATTCGGGAGAAAGCGTTAATTTACAGATCCACCAGTTGGTTGGCGATACGATGAGCATCGAGCATATTATGGATGAAAAGCGAAAATTTGCCGGCATCTGCCAAAAACGGGCGATAACTAATGAGTAATGCCCAAAAATCCGCTTGGTTGATTGTATTTGCCGCAGCCGTAACGTTGCTCATTACATCGGGAATCAGACTTTCTTTGGGGTTATTCGTTCAACCTATTCATGCCGACACCGACATTAGTATCGTTGAGCTTAGCTTTGCCTTAGCGGTCACCCAACTGATGTGGGGAGTATCACAACCGGTGATGGGAGCCTTGGCGGATCGCTATGGCGCATGGAAAATATTAATCGGCGGTACATTTCTATTGGCTTTGGGTTGCAGCTTGGTACCCTATATGATTTCTGCTTGGGGACTGGTTTTTAGCTTGGGTATTCTAGTCGCTTTCGGTTCCGGTGCGGGTAGTTTTTCCGTTTTAATGGGACAGGTCGCTAATCAGGTACAACCGCACCAACGCGGTACGGCATCGGGAATTATTAATGCAGGCAGTTCTTTCGGACAATTTTTATTCGCACCGCTAATTCAAACCTTAATTCTGTTCCCGTCAATCGGTTGGACGGGAGCCATGTATTGTCTGGCACTTATCTGTTTAATTTGTATTCCGCTCGCTTATGTTCTGACAAAAAATACGCAAAAACCGACCGCACTTACCTCCCAAAATAACGAACAACGTCTCGGACAAACAGTCAGAGTTGCCTTTAAAGATCGCAGTTATTGGTTGCTGCATATCGGCTTTTTCACTTGCGGCTTTCATATTGCGTTTTTAGTCACTCACTTACCGGTGGAAGTCACTCTTGCCGGATTAAAATCCAACGTGGCATCTTGGTCATTGGCATTAATCGGCTTATCCAACGTTATCGGAAGCCTGTTTGTCGGTTGGTGCGTCGGTCATTATCGTAGCAAATACATTTTGTTTTGGATGTATCTCAGCCGTACTTTATTAATCGGCGTTTATCTGATGATGCCGCAAAGTCCGCTTACGTTCTATATTTTTGCTGTCGGCTTAGGTTTAACATGGCTGGCTACCGTACCGCCGACTGCAGCGGCGGTAGGCAAATTATTCGGTGTTCGTTATTTAGCGACATTATTCGGCTTAGTTTTGCTCACCCATCAAGTAGGCGGGTTCTTAGGCGCCTATTTAGGAGGATTAGCCATCGAGCGTTTCGGCAATTATGAATGGATGTGGTATGCGGATATGTTTCTGGCATTTTTAGCTGCCGTACTAAACCTCCCGATTCGGGAAGAGAAAATTATTCCCGCCATCCAAAAATACTGAAAATATACACCGCACTTTTATGTGCGGTACTTCTTTTATAAAACATATTTCGTGCTATAAATTCCTTCTCTATCTCATTAAAACAACAGAAAACGTTTATAATTCACTCAAAAAAATTAAAGGAAATTTGCATGTATGACGATTTATTGCGTTAACGCAACTATTTTTATTGAATTTGAGCTAAAATAATAGCTCGTTTTACTTTTTGGGGATTCTCCCTATGCTAAAAAAATGGTTTTTAACTAAAAATACGTTTCTCGCCGTCAAACCTTTCAGCGCACTAAAAGATACGTTTCGCGAAGGCTATAGCAAAAAACATCTTATTCGTGACATCATTGCCGGTTTAACCGTCGGCGTAATTGCCATTCCGCTTTCTATGGCACTGGCGATTGCCAGTGGCGTGCCGCCGCAACACGGGCTTTACACGGCAATCGTAGCGGGTATCGTGATTGCGCTGACCGGCGGTTCACGCTTCAATATTTCCGGTCCGACCGCAGCATTTGTGGTTATTTTATATCCGGTCACCCAACAATTCGGTTTAAGCGGATTATTAATGGCAACGCTGCTATCGGGGGTTATCTTGGTATTAATGGCGCTGTTCCGCTTAGGACGTTTAATCGAATATATCCCGCTACCCGTGACGCTGGGTTTTACCTGCGGTATCGGCGTGGTTATCGCCACGTTGCAAATTAAAGATTTCCTTGGCTTGACCATTCCGCAGATGCCCGCGCATTACATTGAAAAAATACAGACAATTCTGACCGCACTTCCGACCATAAATTGGGCGGATACCGCCGTCGGAGT
>JBHBXR010000045.1:0-2965 GCA_041795785.1 Mesocricetibacter sp. | reverse complement strand
TGAATATTGCCGCGTTCTAAGTTATCGGCTAAATCAATACCAAGGGAGACTAGTATATGATTGAATTCTTCGTGATAAGATTCGTCATCGGATACATTGACGGCAACTAAAATACGGCGTTGATGTTTCCAATCGCCATCGCGTACCATTAACATCGGAATCGGGCAACGGCGTAAGAGCTGCCAATCCATCGGCGTGAAAATCAGCGACGTGAAACTTTCTTCTTCTTTGGTGTATTTCACCACGAGATCATAACTGTTTTGTGATACTTCTGACGTGATGGCTTCCGCTTCGTTACTGTTCCATACAACGGTGGAATCAAATTCGATCATCGGATCGGCATATTTTTCCAAATAAGGTTGAATATCTTTTTTACGTTGTTCAATCACACCTTTGTGCATTTCTTCGCGCTCTTCCGAAGAAAGTAACGCTGACATTTCATAAGAAAGATCATAAGCTGTCAGAAATACATTGATTTTCACCTGGGTATCGGGTTTTTGTTCCCGCACCAAGCGCACCGCTCTGGCAAGCGCAAACTGTTTATCGGTTTCAGGATTAAGAACGACAAGTATCTTATTGAACTTCATAGCAACCTCCTTTGTTTGCAGATTTCGTTTATAGCATAGAGGAGATTTTGTTAAATGACAAGTTGCACAACGGAAAAATGTGATATAGCGTAATTTCTGCAATCTGATACGGAAATTACGCTGAAAGACGCGCCGAACAAGGCAAATCAGGCGCGTTTTTTTAGATTGATTCTAGGCTTGGTTGAACCTGCTAATTCGTTTAACGCGTTTAAGTCATGAATGTTTACATATTTGCCTTTCACCGAAAGCATACCTATTTTTTGGAAACGTCCCAGTAAGCGGCTGATGGTTTCAACGGTTAAGCCGAGATAATTGCCAATATCGTTACGAGTCATGGTTAAACGGAACTCGCGGGAAGAAAAACCGCGTGCCGAATAACGTTTTGATAAATTGAAAATAAACGCCGCCAAACGTTCTTCCGCATTCATTTTGGAAAGCAACAAGATCATTTCCTGATCATTTTTGATTTCATTGCTCATTAAGCGCATAATTTGTTGGCGCAGCTTCGGCATTTTGCCTGCCAAATCGTCCAAAATATCAAAAGGAATTTCACATACCATCGCCGTTTCCAACGCTTGGGCAAAGCTGGGATGAACCATATCGGTGATTGCGTCAAATCCAACCAAGTCGCCCGGCAAGTGGAAAGAGGTAATTTGCTCTTCGCCCGATTCACTGATCGTATAAGATTTGATTGTGCCTGAACGGATAGCGTAAATAGAGGTGAGTTCGTCACCGGCTTTAAATAGAATTTGCGATTTCTGAATGGGTTTTTTGCGTTCGATAATATTATCGAGTTGATCGAGTTCATGCTCGTTTAATGTGAACGGAATACACAGCTGGCTGATACTGCAATCCTGACAATGAATTGCGCAACCGCCCAGTTGAACTCGGCGTCCTATTCTTGTATCTATGGTTAGAATGCCCATTTAAACCTCAAATAATGATAAAATAGCAAAAAGTCGTGCTAATATTGATCTAACTCAATAAATTGTAACATTAAACCGTAAAATTAAGAAGTGCCAAATAAAATTCGAGGAGGACAAATGGCAGCCGAAAAATTGACTAAAAAGCGTCTAATACAGATTTTGGTTATGCTGTGTATTTTGATCTGCGCCTTTGTTTATCGTACTTATTATCCGTCACAGCATACAGATCCGACATCTTCCGAACTCCGAACACAAAAAACAACGGAAAAATAAACCGCACTTTTATGAAATTAACCCCGAAAATTACGTTCAAGAAATGAAAAAACCGACAGCATTTTTTACGCTATCGGTTTTCTTTTTTACAGATTACAAATTCGCCAAATCTTTATCAATAAAGAAAATGGACTTGCCGTCTTCACCGATAATATTGAATTTATCCAAAATACCGCTGAATAATTTCTCTTCTTCGTGTTGTTCGGCAACATACCACTGCAAGAAGTTAAAGGCGGAGAAGTCTTTTTCTTCAAAGGTTTTGCCGACTAATTCATTAATTTTTGCAGTGATAAATTTCTCATGCGCATAAGTTTCTTCCATCACTTGTTTTAATGATGAAAATTCGGCTTTCGGCGCTTCAATCGCATCAATAATCGCTTCTGCGCCTGTTTCGTTCAAATAGTTGAACAGTTTACGCATATGTTGCATTTCTTCGGCGGCATGTTTGGCTAAAAAGGCCGCGGCACCTTGATAACCTTTGTGTTCGCACCAAGCGCTCATTTGCAGATATAAATTGGAAGAATAAAACTCCAAATTCATTTGATCGTTAAGTAGTTTGATAACGTTTGCTGATAACATATTTTATTCTCCTATTATTCTAAAGTGGCTAATTCTTTATCAATGAAGTACAGCGAACGACCGTCTTCACCCATAATATTAAATTTGTCGATAATTCCGCTGAACAAAGTTTCTTCTTCGTGTTGTTCCGCAACATACCATTGCAGGAAGTTGAAGGTAGAATAATCTTTGTTTGCAAAAGTAACTTCTACTAATTCATTGATTTTAGAAGTAACTAATTTTTCATGCTCCAACGTGATTTCGAAGATTTCTTTCAGCGATTTGTATTCGCTTTTCGGTGCGTCGATTTTGCCTAATAACGGCAAACCGCCGGTTTCGCTTACATAATCGAATAATTTTTGCATATGCTCCATTTCTTCATCGGCATGGCGTAATAAAAACGCCGCCGCACCCGCATAACCGCGATGGGCGCACCAAGCACTCATTTGCAGATAAATATTAGACGAATAAAATTCCAGATTAATTTGTTCGTTTAATTTGTCGATAATAGCTTTGCTTAACATATTAAGTTCCTTTTCTGTGAATTGATGATTTACAACAAACTACGGAATTATATTATAACTACAAAAATTGATTTCGCAAGTGTTATTTTTCATAACT
>JBHBXR010000044.1:0-11535 GCA_041795785.1 Mesocricetibacter sp. | reverse complement strand
AGCGCGCAGGTGCGGATATCCGCCACATGCACTTCGCGGGAAATTAATTGTAACGCATTCAACCATTTCATTGCCGCTTGTCTGTCGCCTTTTAATTCAAAAGAAAGTACGCCGCATAAACCTTTCGGCAGGTATTTTTGTTGCAGGGCATAATCAGGGGAACTAGGCAACGCCGGGTATTTGATGCTTTTTACCGCAGGATGGCGTTCAAGATATTCTGCTACGGCAAACGCATTGGCATAATGCTGTTTCATTCTCAAGGCTAAGGTTTCCATGCCGAGATTGAGCAAAAAGCTGTTCTGTGGTGCCGGAGTTGCGCCTAGGTCGCGCATAAGTTGTACACGGGCTTTTACGATATATGCCGCTTTACCGAAGGTTTCCGTATAAACCAAGCCGTGATAAGTAATATCCGGTTGGTTGAATTGATGAAATTTCGGTTTGTTCCAATCAAAGTTGCCGCCGTCCACAATCGCACCGCCTAATGCAACGGCATGACCGTCCAGATATTTACTGGTGCTGTGAATCACAATATTAGCGCCGAATTCAAAGGGGCGGCAGAAATACGGCGTTGCAAAAGTGTTATCGATCAATAACGGGCTTTCCGCCGCCTGCGCTAAGGCGGCAAATTTTTCAATGTCCAATACGCGTAACGCAGGATTGGCAATGGTTTCGCCGAAGACGGCTTTAGTATTCGGGCGAATGGCTTTTTTCAATTCTTCCAAAGGGGCGGTTTGATCGACAAATGTCACCTCAATTCCCATTTTTCTGAACGTATGGGCGAATAAATTATAAGTGCCGCCGTAAATATCGGCGGCTGAAATAAAGTGATCACCGGCTTCTAAAATGTTTAGCAGCGCATAAAATGTAGCGGATTGACCGGAGGACGTGCATAAGGCTCCCACTCCGCCTTCCAACGCGGTCAGTTTTTCTTCCGCCGCAGTAGTGGTCGGATTGGCCAAACGGGTATAAAAATATCCCGCTTCCTGTAAATCAAACAGTTTGCCGATAGATTCGGCGCTGTCGTAAGTAAAAGTAGTGCTTTGCACAATAGGTTGTACGCGCGGTTCGCCGTTTTTCGGGTGATATCCGGCGTGCAGGCAAGCTGTTTCAAGCTTCATTTTATGCTCCTGAAAAAAGTGCGGTTAAAAAACACGTTGATTTTAAACCGCACTTTTATCTTTTTAAAGGGTATTCTTCATCAGGCTTTCTTTTTTGCCAACATCGTCACAAATTTCATTTTTATTCGATTGCCGTTTTCATCGGTTTTATGTAGTTCGCCCATTTCTTCGTTATATTTAATCAGCTCCCAGCCTTGATAATAATTCTTCAGCTCGTTTTCTTTAAAGGTGAAGGAAAACGGCATCGGACAAGGCACGTCTTCCGTAGACATCGCCGCAACAATTAAATTATAGCCGTCACGATTAGTATGATTTTGCATATTGGCGATGATATTCGGCACGGCATCAGGATTTAAGAACATAAACACAACGGTGGAAAGGATAAAATCATAATTTTCCTGAATATTGGCGCTGTTGATGTCGTAAAGCGCCGTTTTAACCGGCAGATTTTCTTTTTCCGCCGTGGCGGTTAAAAATTCAATGCTGTTTGAATTGTGATCCCAAGCGCTAACCTCATAGCCGAGCATACTCAAAAACAGTGCATTACGTCCTTGTCCGCAACCTAAATCCAGCACTTTGCAAGGCGGCACTTTTTCTACCGCCGCTTTCACTTCCGAGTGGGTCGCCGTCAGATTATATTTTTTACTGAAATAATCTTCTTTTTTGCAATGAAATTCCAAATAGCATTCCAAATCATCGGACAGCGCTTCCACTTTATGCCAAAGTTGCGGTTCGACAAAAGGCGTTTCATCGGTCGGTGTGAAAATATGTTCGCTGATAATGTCGCCTTCTTCCGTGAGCGCATAAAATTTTAATTTTCCTTTTAATACGGTGAGTTTGCCCCAAGTGCCGACTTTGGTGTTGTGTTTTTCCTGAAACATTTTCGGTAGGCTGTCTTTGTTCCAAACCGGCATACGTTTATAACAAATGAGTTGCTCTTTCATTTTTTATCCTTAATCAAATGTAAAATAGTTGAGCAAAATAGTAGGACATAATCTTGTTTTTGGCAATAAAAAACGGCTCAAAAAATTGAGCCGTATCATAATTTATGCAATTAATTATTTTAAGCTGCCGACCATATCTTCCGGACGCACCCATTCGTCGAATTGCTCGGCGGTAAGCAAGCCGAGGTTAATCGCTTCTTCTTTCAATGTGGTGCCGTTTTTATGTGCGGTTTTTGCAATTTTCGCCGCATTTTCATAACCGATATGCGTGTTAAGCGCGGTGACTAACATCAATGAATTTTCCAGTTGCTGTTTGATGCGAGGGTAATTCGGTTCAATACCCACGGCGCAATGTTCATCAAAGGAAATACAAGCGTCAGCCAGTAATTGCGCGGATTGCAGGAAGTTTGCAATCATCACCGGGTTGAACACGTTTAATTGGAAATGACCTTGCGAACCTACGAAAGCAATGGTCGTGTCGTTACCGAATACCTGTGCGCAAACCATAGTTAAGGCTTCGCATTGGGTCGGATTGACTTTGCCCGGCATAATGGAAGAACCCGGTTCGTTTTCAGGGATCAAAATTTCACCGATACCGGAACGCGGACCGGACGCCAATAAACGAATGTCGTTGGCGATTTTATATAAGCTCATCGCTAATTGTCTTAAGGCACCGTGTGTTTCTACCAACGCATCATGGGCAGCCAAGGCTTCGAATTTGTTATCGGCGGTGACGAACGGTAAACCGGTGAATTTCGCAATATAATCTGCGACTTTCACATCATAGCCCTTAGGCGTATTCAAGCCGGTTCCCACCGCCGTACCGCCTAAAGCCAACTGTTTTAAGTGCGGTAACGTGTTTTTCAACGCAAGCAAACCGAAATGCAGTTGTGCGGCATATGCGGAGAATTCCTGGCCCAGCGTGAGCGGTGTGGCATCCATTAAGTGCGTACGACCGATTTTCACCACATCTTTAAAGGCTTCGGATTTTTGCGCGAAGGTTTTTTGTAAACGTTCAACGGCAGGAATAGTCACGTCAACCACTTTTTTGTAAGCCGCAATGTGCATTGCAGTCGGGAACGTATCATTGGAAGATTGTGATTTGTTTACATCGTCATTCGGGTGAATAACGGATTTCTCACCTAATTTACCGCCGTTGAGGACATGAGCGCGGTTGGCGATAACCTCGTTCAGGTTCATATTGGATTGTGTGCCTGAACCGGTTTGCCAAATGACCAGCGGGAACTGATCGTCTAATTTACGCGCCAAAATTTCATCACAAGCCTGTGCGATCAAATCGCGTTTTTCCAGCGGTAACACACCTAAATCATGGTTGGCATACGCCGCCGCTTTTTTCAAATAGCCGAATGCTTCGATAATTTCATGGGGCATGGAAGCCTCAGGTCCGATTTTAAAGTTATTGCGGGAACGTTCGGTTTGCGCCGCCCAGTATTTATCCGCAGGAACTTGAACTTCACCCATAGTGTCTTTTTCAATACGAAATGCCATGTTGATTACCTCATTGTTAATGTAAAAAGTTTGGTAAATTCTAACACCTGAGGGGTAGGATTGGAACGCGGAATCACAAGGAAAAGTATGTTTTGTGATTTAGATCATAATATTGCAAAAGTGCGGTCAATTTTTACCGCGTTTTAAAAACGCTGCGAAAATTGACCGCACTTTAATTCGACGGGGTTTTAATCGGTTAAGATTATTGTTTTACAGCGCTGAAGCTGGTGGGGTCTTCTCTGGTATCATTATCAAATTCTACGATACCGGCGGCTTCTTCGGCGTTAGGACCGAAAAGCCTACCACGGTATGTGCCGATAACGCGTTCGAAATAAGCGTTACCCTCAGCTACAGCAGTACCATTGAAACTATTGCCGGTATTTTTTAAGTCCTCAATACTATTTTTAAGTTTGTCAATTTGGGTGTTGTATGAGGCGATTTGTGCCAATTGTTCAGCGGACAACGCTCTACTAGAGTCTGTGGACTCGCCTAAGGCATTACCGGCTCCACCGTTGGTAGAACCTTGCGTGATGGTCGTTATTGAAGAATTAATATCATTGATTTGTTTATTAATACTTGTAATTTGTTCTGTAATTGCCGCTTGAGTAGTGGTTTCACCGGTAGCGGTCAGTCCGACAATATCCGTTTTAACTAATCTGATATTTCTGCGATGATCATCGGTATTGATTTCCCCTTCAATGGTTTTTTCATCGAAATTCACATTTAAGGTGGTTTCACCTATATGGCGCACGCGTGCCGAAAGTCTATCATAACGGCTTGCATTGCCTTTATAAACCGCATTGCCTTTCATTAAGCCGATATTATCGTAATAACGGGTTATATCGCCGGCGGCAAATATATAGGTTTCCGGTTTATCGGACGCTGCTTTCCATGTTGAGGCTAACCACTCTTTTGCACCAAGTGCGGATAAATTTGAGCCGAGGGAGGATTGAGCTAAATTAAGTATTGTTTTCGCAGTAACACCGTCATTATCAAGGACGGCTATCGCACCTGCTATGGAATACTGGCGGTTATAGCCGGTGAGTTTACCGATTTCCGTCCCGTAGGAACGTACGGAGCTTTCCTGTATGGAACCTTGTGGCAAAGCGTCTCTATCAATTTCTATAGTGGACAAAACGGAGTCTGGTGCAGCCTCGCTTGGGACAAATTTTCTGTTACTCACGGGGTTACCGTTACTGTCTTTGCGAATATAAAGTCCCGGAACAGGTGTGGTTGCCGGTTGGTATATAGGTTGGTTATTGTTATTAATAACTTGCTCGGTATTTGCATTCGAACCGCCACCGCCACCACCGCCGCAGGCAGCCAAGGCAAAGGAAGTCGCTAATACTAAAGCGGATAATTTGAATTTGTTCATCGGATGACTCCTATAGAGATAAATCAATAAATGGATCAGCTATTAAAATAAGATAGCGGATAGCGTTCGCTAAATTATAGATGAAAAAATATAAATAATGGATATTTAAAAGTGTAAAAATTTGTAAAGCAGTTATAAAAAATAATAAAGTGCGGTTTATTTTTATCGGATTTTAAAAATCTCGTAGAAATTGACCGCACTTATATTTAAAACTGTTTACTGAATTCTAAGAATATGCGGTGTTTATCATAAGTGTAAAAAGCGTGGTTGCTTTTTACTTTGTTATAACTCCAAGTTAAACGCGGCGTAATTCCTTTGTAGTGGAGCGCGCGGTGCCAGATACTGGTGTTGATGCCGTATTCTTTATTACGCTGGGTAATATTGAAAATCGGCATCGGCGCATAATAATTTTTACGGGCGTAACTGAGCGATAAACGGGTAGAAAGCCCCCACTTCCATTCTTGCCCCCAGCCGATTTGCAATCCGCGACGAATATAGCTGTCGTCCTTATCGCGGGTTGAAGTGCGGTTGTAGTTGGCACCGACAAACCAATATTGTTGCGCACTGCTGAAATAAACTAAATTCGAGCCGATAAAATGATAGTTGCCGTTTAAGTGTTTACGCGTGTTATAGCGTTGTTCCGCATATTCGTAAGTCGTGCTCAAACGCCATTTGGGTGAAAGCCAATATTGCCATTCCAACGTTGCCCCACCGGCTTTGGAAAATCGTTTAACGGTTTCGCTTATCGGCGAACCGCCGGCATACCAAGTTTGCTCCATAAACGGAAGCAGAACGATATTTTGCATCGCGGTTTGGAAACCCTGACCGATACTGATCCGTCCCGTGTATTCGTTATATTTTTTGTTGTTCCAGTAATATTTGCCGTTGCCGTTTAGGCGAAATTCATTGAATAACCCGTTTCCCCACGTCCATTTTTTACCGATATCAAGGAAAAATCCGACACCTTGCGCGGATTCACGTTCGGGCGGTATCCAATTTCCCATTCGGGTACCAGCTTTCGGCGCATTATTAATGTTAGGGTCATTCAAATATGTCAAACCACCGGAGAAAGACCAAGGGTCTTGATTGGCAATGGCTTCCAAATACTGATTAATGACGGATTGCGCTTCCGCCGATAGGGATTCGGCGCGCAGTTTTTCAAATTGATCCTTCGCGGCTTCCGTTTCTTTATTTTCAAATAACGTGATGGCAAGTTGTAAGCGTAGCGGAATAATATCGTTAAATTCCGCCAACACGGAACGATACAGTTTGATTGCGCCGTTATAATCCTGATGATTGCGGGCAACCATAGCTTGCGCCCATTGAATGACAAAGGGTTCTTGATATTGTTTATCCAATCTTTGATAGAGCGGCAGTAAAAATTCTACATTGTCGGCATTTCCCATCGCCAGTGCTGAGAGCATCGCGTGTACCAACAAGCCCGGTTGTTGAACCAATTCTTCTTTGGTCATTGTCGGAATGGTTTGTTCGCTTTCTTCCGTTTGTTTCTGAGGAGGCGCATTAACTACCGGTTTCGGGCGCAGAGGAATATGCGTTTCTTCCATCCGCTGATCAGCCAAACGTTCGTTGATTTGCTTCTGTTGTTGAGGAGGATTGGATAATGCGGAGAAAGAGAGAAGTAAACCGGCGGTTGATAATAACAATTTATTTTTCATAAGATTACTCGTTTCATACAATTTATGATTAAAACGGTCGGCATTACACCGACCGCTTATAATTTAAAAGTGCGGTGGATTATTCCGCCGAATTTTCTTCGTTATCCTCTTCATCCAGTTCGCAGACAGGTTCCAAGCTGACTACATGTTCGTCCTCAGCGGTGCGGATTAAGCGTACCCCTTGTGTATTTCTGCCGACGATACTCACTTCGCTGACGCGGGTGCGTACTAAGGTGCCGGCATCGGTGATCAACATAATCTGATCGCTTTCAACCACTTGTGCGGCGGCCACCACTTTGCCGTTACGTTCACTGACTTTAATGGAAATCACCCCTTTGGTATTACGGGATTTGGTCGGATATTCAGACAGTTTGGTGCGTTTGCCGTAACCGTTTTGCGTTGCAGTCAGAATTTCACCGTCATTTTTCGGCACCACTAAGGAAACGACTTTGTCGATATTCAGATCCAAGGTTTCTTCGCCGTTGTCATCAGAAACGTCTTCAATTTCGACCGCACTTTCGTCATCGGATATATCATTAGTGAGCGCCAGTTTAATGCCGCGTACTCCGGTTGCCTGACGGCTCATCGGACGTACCGCGCTTTCATTAAAGCGCACGACGCGACCTTGCGCCGAGAACAGCATGATTTCATTGCTGCCGTCGGTAATATCTACGCCGATCAGCTCGTCTTCATCACGCAGATTGACCGCGATAATTCCGTTTGAACGCGGTCGGCTGAATTCGGTGAGCGCCGTTTTCTTCACGATACCGCCGGCGGTTGCCATGATCACGAATTTATCTTCTTCATAAGCGGTCACCGGCAGAATAGCGGTAATACGTTCGTTGGCTTCCAACGGCAGAATATTTACAATCGGACGACCGCGTGAGCCTCGACTGGCTTGCGGCAATTGATAGACTTTCAGCCAGTACAAGCGTCCGCGGCTGGAGAAACACAAAATCGTATCGTGCGTATTTGCCACCAATAAGCGCTCGATAAAGTCTTCTTCTTTCATCTTAGTGGCGGATTTACCTTTGCCGCCGCGACGTTGCGCTTCGTAATCGGTCAGCGGTTGGTATTTCACATAGCCTTCGTGGGAAAGGGTGACCACTACGTCTTCCTGCGCAATTAAATCTTCCAAATTAATGTCGCCCGATGCGGCGGTGATTTCGGTACGGCGTGCGTCATTAAATTCGCTTTTGACCCGTTCCAATTCTTCGCGTAAGACTTCTTTTAAACGCTCGCTGCTGTTTAAAATATGTAACAATTCGCCGATTTCCACCAAGATCTGCTTGTATTCATCGACGATTTTCTCGTGTTCCAAGCCAGTTAAACGATGTAAACGTAATTCTAAAATCGCTCTGGCTTGCGTATCCGATAAATAATATTGACCGTCACGCACGCCGAATTCTTCGCCCAAATCGTCGGGACGGGAGGCATCTACGCCCGCCGCTTCCAACATAGAAGCAACATCGCCTAACGCCCAAGGGCGGGATAACAAGCCGATGCGTGCTTCTTCCGGCGTCTTGGAATGACGGATTAATTCGATCACGGGGTCGATATTGGCAAGAGCAATCGCCAAACCTTCCAATACATGAGCGCGTTCGCGCGCTTTGCGCAGTTCGTAAACGGTGCGACGCGTCACCACTTCACGGCGGTGTTTGACGAAAGCTTCGATAATCTGTTTTAAGTTGAATAACTTTGGTTGACCGTGATCCAACGCCACCATATTGATCCCGAACGTCACCTGCATTTGAGTCAGCGCATACAGGTTATTCAACACTACTTCGCCGACGGCATCACGTTTGATTTCAATAACGATGCGGATATTTTTATCCGATTCGTCCCGTAATTCACTGATACCTTCAATTTTTTTATCTTTCACCAATTCGGCGATTTTTTCGATCAGTTTGGCTTTGTTCACTTGATACGGAATTTCCGTCACAATAATCTGCTCGCGCCCTTTATCAGTGGTTTCCACACCGGCTTTGGCACGTACATAAACTTTCCCGCGTCCGGTTTTATAGGCTTCTTCAATGCCTCGACGACCGTTGATTAGTGCCGCGGTAGGGAAGTCGGGACCCGGAATATATTGCATTAATTCGTCAATGGAAATCTCTTCGTTATCCATATAAGCCAAACAGCCGTCCAATACTTCGCCTAAATTATGCGGCGGAATATTGGTCGCCATACCCACCGCAATACCGGAAGAACCGTTCACCAACAATGCCGGAATTTTGGTCGGCAGTACATCGGGGATCATCTCTTTACCGTCGTAGTTCGGTGAAAAGTCAACGGTTTCCTTATCTAAATCGGTGAGTAATTCCTGTGTGATTTTTTGCATCCGCACTTCGGTATAACGCATTGCCGCCGGCGCATCACCGTCCACGGAACCGAAGTTGCCCTGACCGTCAACCAACATATAACGCAATGAAAACGGCTGTGCCATACGCACAATGGTGTCATACACCGCGCTGTCGCCGTGCGGATGGTATTTACCGATCACATCGCCGACCACGCGGGCGGATTTGACATAGGCTTTATTATGCGTATTACCGCTTTGATCCATAGAGAAAAGCACGCGGCGGTGAACGGGTTTCAAACCGTCACGCACATCAGGCAGCGCACGACCGACAATCACGGACATGGCGTAATCGAGATACGAAGATTTCAGTTCTTCTTCAATGCTGACAGGGGTTATATCTTGGACTAAATCAGTCATTTATACTTCCTAATTTCTTATAAAAAATTGGCAAAATTGTAGCATAAATTCTCTTATTTCCCTAATTTAATAGTGAATTTTTACGCTGTTTAGGCAATAATAAAATGCTCTTCAATTAACTGCACGGCAGAAAAAAATGCAAAACATTGATCAACAAGAACTCGACAAATTTGAAAAAATGGCGGCAAGCTGGTGGGATCCGCAAGGGGATTTCAAACCCATTCACCAACTCAACCCGTTACGTTTAAACTATATCTTACGGCATTCGGACGGTTTGCTCGGTAAGAACGTGCTGGATGTGGGCTGTGGCGGCGGTATTTTATCGGAAGCGATGGCAAAACAAGGCGCGATTGTAACGGGTATCGATATGTCCTCCGCACCGCTGGAAGTGGCTAAACGGCACGCCGAACAAAGCAATCTGAATATTAATTATCAACAAACCACCATTGAAAAATTCGTTGAAAAACAGACCGCACTTTCAGCGGGCAAATTCGATGTGATTACCTGTATGGAAATGTTGGAACACGTCCCTGATCCAAGCTCGGTGATCACAAGTTGTAAACAGCTGTTGAAACCGAACGGCGTGCTGTTTCTCTCTACCATTAACCGCACTTTAAAGGCGTGGGCGTTAGTGGTGATCGGTGCGGAATATGTGCTGAAAATGCTGCCGAAAGGCACGCACGATTACGATAAATTTATCAAACCGGCGGAACTGCTGACTTGGTGCGATCACGCCGAACTGGAATGCCATGATATGAAAGGCTATCACTACAATCCGCTGACAGGACGCTTTTGGCTGAACGGCGATGTGAGCGCAAATTATATGGCAGTAGCGCGCCCAACCGCTCAAGGCTAACGTCCTTATTGATGAGAAAAGTGCGGTCGGATTTTAGTTCGTTTTGAAATTTGAAAAGCCCGACTAAATCGGGCTTTGACAAAAGTTTTATTTATCACATTTTTCAATATCGCTACATTTGCCGTAGAGATATAAACTGTGATTTTCCAATTTAATGCCGTGTTGCTGGCTGATTTCACGTTGGCGTTTTTCAATCACTTCGTCGTTGAATTCAAACACTTTCCCGCAATCGACACAGATAATATGATCGTGATGTTCGGTTGGTGCCAATTCGAAAACGGATTTATTGCCTTCAAAATTATGACGAGTGAGAATTTTTGCCTCGTCAAATTGGTTTAATACGCGGTAAACCGTTGCCAAACCGATTTCTTCGCCTTTTTCCAACAGGATTTTATACACGTCTTCCGCAGAAAAATGCTGCATTTTGTGTTCCTGCATTAAAGCAAGAATCGTTAAGCGCGGTTCGGTGATTTTTAAACCGGCTTTTTTCAATAACTTGATATTTTCTTCAGACATTTTGTGCTCCTTGCGCTAAGTCGGTTAAGCCAATTCGGCTAAACACATTTCGTCATAAACCTGTTTAACCCATTGTTCAACGCGTGCGGCGGTGAGTTCGGGTTGGCGGTCTTCATCAATGCACAAGCCGACGAAGGTATTTTCGTCAATTAATGCTTGTGAGGCTTCGAAATTATATCCTTCCGTCGGCCAGTATCCGACAATGGTTGCACCGTGCGGTTCAATGATATTACGCACAGTTCCCATGGCATCACAGAAATATTCGGCGTAATCTTCTTGATCGCCACAGCCGAAAATCGCCACTAATTTATCGGTGAAGTCGATTTCTTCCAACGTCGGGAAGAAATCATCCCAGTCGCATTGGGCTTCGCCGTAATACCAAGTCGGAATGCCGAATAATAAGAAATCGTAAGCTTCAATATCTTCTTTGGTACTTTTTGCAATATCACGGATATCCACTAAATCGCTGCCCAGTTGTTTTTGAATCATTTTGGCGATATTTTCCGTATTGCCCGTATCGCTGCCATAAAATAAACCAACAATAGCCATTCTTAATTACCTGTTTTTTGAGTATTAATATAATCTTGTAAAACCTGTTCGATAAATTCCGCCCGACTGGTTTGCACCATCGCCGCCAGATTTTCCAGTTGTTGCACCAAGTCCTTGTGCAATTTCAATTCGATACGTTTTAATCCGCTGGATTTATCCCGTTTTAATTGATTGCGTTTATTGATGCGAATCTGTTGTTCCCGACTCAACGGATTGGTTTTCGGACGTCCCACTTTTGCTACGTTGGAGAAAAGATCCAACGTAATACAATCT
>JBHBXR010000043.1:0-26886 GCA_041795785.1 Mesocricetibacter sp. | reverse complement strand
TCATGCAAAAATACCCCGAGGTGCAATTGGAGCTGACCAGTGATATGAAACTGACCGATATTGTCGCCGGGCGCTTTGACGCAGGCATTCGCCTCGGGCAGAGCATTGAGCAGGATATGATTGCAGTGCGGATTTCGGACGATATGCAAATGGCGCTGGTGGCAACGCCGCAATATTTGGCAACATACGGCACGCCTCAAACGATTAACGACTTAAAACAACACCAATGCATATGCGCCAGAATGGCAACGGCGGAAGGCATTTTTACCTGGGAGTTCCGTGCGCCGCACAGCAACGAGCTGATTAAATTCACCCCGTCGGGCAGACTGATTGTGAATAACAACTTTTTAGTGCATAAAGCCTGTTTGTCCCATTTGGGCATTGCTTGGATGCCTAAAGATCGTATGGCACAAGAACTGGCGCGGGGAGACGCGGTAGAAATTTTAGCCGACTATGCGATCAGCTACGAAGGCTATCATCTCTATTATCCCAACCGCCGCCAAAACTTGCCGTTGTTTAAGGCGTTGGTGGAGGCGTTGAAAGGATAGGAAAAACCGCCTTTTCTCAATTTTATGACTTAAGGCGGCTGTGATTCGGTTTAAGGGTTGGCAAAGCTGCTATCTGCGCCCCAACTGTAAAACAAAAAATCAATCGGATTTTACGTTTTCCGCATCCGCTTTAAATAAGGCATTAAAGTGCGGTCGGTTTTCGTGCCGTTTTTTATCCTTAACCGACCGCCGTTGTTATTATGGCGCCATATAAGGCTTGGTTTCCGCCAAACAAGGATAAAGCGCATTCATTTGTTCCGACCATTGTTGCAGTTGCGGTAGCGCGGAATAACGTGCGGCTGCGGTGAGTTCGCCGCGGAATAGCATAAAGTCCACCATACACACCGTATAAAGCGTGGCGATATTTAGCTCCGTGCCGAAAACCTGCACTTGTTGCGCAATCAGTTGCAAAGTGCGGTCGTTTCTGTCGATGATTTGTTGGTGACGGCTTAACCACCACTCGTTTTCGGGGCGGAACATTTTATCGGGCAACAAACCGCTGACAGTATTTTCCAACACGCCTTCCGCCAAACCGTATAACCCCAACATTTTCCATCGTTTTTCATCCTGCGGAAACAGGGTTTTATTGGTGCCGATAGCATCCAAATATTCCGCAATGGTGCTGCTGTTATACAGCCAGTCGCCGTTGTCCAGCTGCAATGCGGGTACGCGCCCTAAGGGATTGTCCTGATTATGCGGCGAATCGGCGGAGAACGCTCTTTTGGTCAACAACAGTTCGATACGATCCTGTAATTGATGATAATGCGCCACTGCACGAACTTTGCGCACGAACGGGCTGGTGGTGGAATACCAAAGTTTCATTGTCTCTTCCTCATTATTTGTGATTAACGCGTTTATCTTAACACAATAAAAAACACCTTTCCGCGTTGACGAAAAGGTGTTTTGGTTTTTTATCAAACAAAAAATTATAGGTAGAATTTTTCCACTACTTTTAAGTTGTCGTCTAATTTATAGACTAACGGTTGTCCGGTTGGGATTTCCAAATCCATAATATCCGCATCGGAAATGCCTTCGATATGTTTTGCCAAGGCGCGCAATGAGTTACCGTGCGCGGTGACCAACACGCGTTTACCGGATAATAATGCCGGCGCAATTTGATCTTCCCAGAACGGAAGAACGCGTTCTAACGTCACTTTTAAGTTTTCGCCGTCCGGCACGACATCCGCCGGTAAATGCGCATAACGACGGTCGTTATGTGCGGAATGCGGATCTTTCGGATCGAGCAACGGCGGCAGTGTATCGTAAGAACGGCGCCAAATGTGAACTTGCTCGTCACCGTATTTTTCTGCGGTGGCTTTTTTATCCAAACCTTGTAATTCGCCGTAGTGACGCTCATTTAAACGCCAGTTTTTCACTTGCGGGATCCATAATTGGTTGGATTCTTCCAATACGATATTACAGGTTTTAATCGCACGGGTTAATACGGAAGTGAAGGCGATATCGAATTCATAGCCGGCTTCCAATAATTTTTTGCCGGCGGCTTTGGCTTCTTCCACACCGCGCTCGGTCAGGTTGACATCGCGCCAGCCGGTGAAAAGGTTTTTGGCATTCCACTCACTGAAACCGTGGCGAATAAATACTAATTCCATAAAAATCTCCTACTAGAGTTAAGGTAAAAAAACTGCATTCTTTATAGCAAAAAATAGGTAGCTTTGAAAGCATAAAGCTAATGTTTCCTGATCTTTCGCAAAAATATGGTATATTTATGCGCACCATAAATTCATTTAAGGAAAGATTGACAGATGCCGTTGTCCGTTTTGTTTAAAACCGCCAAAAAATCGACCGCACTTTTTGCCGTCGGCGCGCTTGTTTTCGGTTCTGCGCAAGCGGCGGATCTTTCCGATATTCAACAACAAATCCAACAACAGGAACAAAAAATCGCCGAGCAAAAACGCGAGCAAAACCAGTTGCAATCCGCACTGAAAAGCCACGAAACCAAGATGAACGATGTCATCGGCGAATTGCGTCAAACGGAAACCGATTTAAAAGAAACCCGTAAACTCATCAGAGAAGCGGAAAAGCAGATTAAACAGTTGGAAAAACAGGAAAAAGAACAAAAAGCCAAACTCGCCAAGCAATTGGATTCCATCTATCGTTCCGGCAATCCTTCTTCCGTAATTGAGCATTTAATCGCCAACGATGCGCAACATGCTGATCGGATGAAGGTTTATTATCAGCATATGAATAAGGCGCGTATGGATCTCATCGCCGATTTAAAAGCAACGCGGGCGCAGTTGGACGCACAAAAACAAGCAATGGCAACGCAACAACAGGAACAACAGACGCAGATTTCCGAACAGAAAAAACAGCAACAGGAACTGCAGAAAACCAAAAACGAGCGACAAAGCACACTGAACAAATTAAATAAAGCGTTAGAACGCGATCAAAACCGCTTGGAAACCCTGAAAGCCAACGAAAAAGCGTTACAACAACAAATTCAAAACGCCGAGCAGGTTTCCCGCCAACAGGAACTGCGCGAGCGGGAAGCTTTGGCGCAAAAAACGCAAGCGGAAGAAAAGAAAACCAATAAACCTTATCAACCGACCGAGCAGGAAAAGCAGTTGATCCGTTCCGGCGGCGGATTAAAAGGCAAATATGCTTATCCGGTGGCGGGCAAAATTTTGCATAAATTCGGTTCCAACCAAGCGGGCGAACTGAAATGGAAGGGCATTGTGATTGGCGCGGGCGCGGGTACGCCGGTGCGTGCCATTGCCGACGGCAGAGTGATTCTCGCTAATTGGTTGCAAGGTTACGGATTGGTGATCGTCGTTGATCACGGCAAAGGCGATATGTCGCTGTACGGTTACAATCAAGCGGTTTCGGTGAAAACGGGAACCTTGGTGCGTAGCGGGCAGAAAATCGCCGAAGTCGGCAGCAGCGGCGGGCAGGGTCAATCGGCGTTGTATTTTGAAATCCGCCGTCAGGGCAATGCCGTTAATCCGTTAAGTTGGCTGCAATGATGCCTCGAATCATACAAAGTGCGGTCGTTTTTTTCTGTGTTTTAAGCGCACTTTTCCCACTAGCATTACAGGCACAAACGGGCAAACTGGCGATTGTGATCGATGACCTCGGTTATCAACCGCAGGAAGACGCCGCCATTTTGGCAATGCCGAAAGAAATCAGCGTGGCGATTATTCCCGCTGCGCCTTATGCCAAACAAATCAATCAACAAGCCAAAGCGCAAGCACGGGATATCCTGATTCATATGCCGATGCAGCCTGTCGGCAATCACAAAATCGAAGCGGGCGGTTTGTATTTAGGGCTTTCCCAGCAGGAAGTCAGCGAACGCGTACAACAAGCGAGAGCCGTGGTTTCCGATGCCATCGGAATGAACAATCATATGGGCAGCGCCGCCACATCCGACAGCACTTTGATGACTTATTTAATGCGTGAACTGCATAAGCAGCAGTTATTTTTTCTCGACAGCCGCACCATTGGACGCAGTGTTGCGGAAAAGGTCGCCAAAGAACAAGGCGTTGCCGCCTTAGGTCGTCACATTTTTCTAGATGACAGCAATCACTATGAAGACGTGTACGCCCAATTTCAAAAATCCCTCCAATACGCCCGTAAACACGGCACTGCCATCGTCATCGGTCACCCGCGCCGCAACACCATTGCCGTTTTACAGGCAGGTTTGCGCAACTTACCGGCGGACATTCAATTAGTCGGCATGGGCAGTTTGTGGCGCAATGAAAAAGTTGTGCCGATTCAGCCGTTTATTTTGTTATTCAACAACATACCCGCACCGACCTCCGCCGCACCATTTGAAAACGTGCCGTTTTTACGCGGCGTACCGCAATAATCGTTTTATTTAAGGAGAATAATAAATGGCCGATCCGCATATTAAATCAGCGATGGATGTTTGGGATTATTTGACGGTGATTTTGTATCGCTGCGGTTTTATTTTAGCCGCAATAATGGCCGCACTTTTGCCTTACTATCCTGCAACGGCTCAATTAGGCATCCTCACTGCCGCTGCATTATGCGCTTCTTCACTGCATATTTATTTGAAACACTTCCGTTTGTTGCTGCAAATGGCAACTTGGGTGGCGCTATTGTGTCAGATTTTCGCTTTCCACTACCTAGCCTTAGGTGCGGCATTTTTCACATTGGGCGGTTTATGTTTCAAAGAATACTTTTGTTTTAAAGTTTTTTCTTTAAATTTACAACCTTTACTGTTAGCCTTGTTATGGTTTGCTTTGGTTTTCTCTATCTCTTTGTTATCACAAATAATGAGCTTGATTTGCGCACTATTGTTTTTGACTTTATCCGTTCAAAAATGGCGTATGCCGTTACATTTTGATATTGGTGATAAAAGCAAGTATCAGGTTTAGCCTACTTAATAACAGTTAAAACGAAATAAAAAATATTAAAGTAATACTTGTCTAAACCGGCATAACGGGTTTTGTCGTTTGACAAAACTCTGCCAAAACCGACCGCACTTTTATTCGTCTGTTCCCGACACCGATTTTTCTGTCACAAAACTGTCATATTTTTTTACTACACTTCTCCTTGCAGCAAACTCACATCTTTTTTTAAGGAGAATCTATGTTAGCGAAGGTAGTAAAAAAATTGGCGTTACTCGGTGTGTCATTAGCTTTGGTTTCTACCGCTTATGCACAAACTATCACCGGTGCGGGCGCGTCTTTCCCTTATCCGATTTACGCCAAATGGGCGTCTTTATATGAAAAAGAAAGCGGTACTAAGGTGAATTATCAATCCATCGGTTCCGGCGGCGGTCAGCAGCAGATTATTGCCAAAACCGTCAACTTCGGCGCATCGGATGATCCGATGAAAGCGGAACAATTGGAACAACATCAACTCCTGCAATTCCCTGCCATTATCGGCGGTACGGTGCCGGTAGTGAATTTGCCTGAATTTAAAGCGGGCGAATTAAAACTTTCCGGTTCGCTATTGGCGGATATCTTCTTAGGCAAAATCAAAAAATGGAATGACGAGGCAATCGCGGCGTTAAATCCGAATCTGAATTTACCGGATAAAATGATCATTGTGGTACACCGTTCCGACGGTTCCGGCACCACTTTCGGTTGGACCAATTATTTGTCGAAAGTTTCCGAGGAATGGAAAACCAAAGTGGGCGAAGGAAAATCCGTTAAATGGCCGACCGGACAAGGCGGAAAAGGCAATGAAGGTGTTGCCGCTTATGTAAAACAATTGAAATATTCTATCGGTTATGTGGAATATGCTTACGCCAAACAAAACAATCTGGCTTGGGCGTCACTGCAAAATAAAGACGGCGTATTCGTACAGCCTTCCGTTGACAGTTTCGGCGCGGCCGCAGCAAATGCGGACTGGAATTCCGTAGCGGGAATGGGCGTTATTCTGACCAACGAACCGGGGGCGCAGTCTTGGCCTGTTACGGCGGCAAGTTTCATTTTGGTGAATAAAACCGCTGACAATCCAGCTGCTACAAAAGCGGTATTCGATTTCTTCAACTGGGCGCTGACTAAAGGTAAAACCGCCGCCAACGAGTTGGACTATGTGCCGTTGCCGGATAATGTGGTTGAACAACTTAAAGCACAATGGTCAGACGTAAAAGATAAAAACGGGCAATCCGTATATTAATCGAAACCCATTGCCGCATAGCCTGCTGTGCGGCAAAAGTGCGGTCGGTTTTGCTCGAGTTTTTGACAACATAGCGAAAAAGTAATGGAAAGAATAAATCAAAAATGTTTCCACCATTGGTTGGAGCTGATATTTAAAAACACTACTCGATTTTTTGCCTTTTTGGTATTCGGGCTATTGTCCGCAATTCTGTTTTCTTTGGTGATTGGTAGTTGGGACGCTTTAACCGGATTCGGCGCGACATTTTTCGTGACGAATGATTGGGATCCGGTACAGGACAGTTATGGCGCTATTGTGCCGATCGTGGGAACGCTGATTTCTGCGTTCTTGGCATTATTAATCGCCGTGCCGGTTTCCTTCGGCATTGCCGTTTTTTTGACCGAACTGGCGCCGCAATGGTTGAAGCGTCCGATTGGTATTACCGTAGAAATGTTGGCGGCAATTCCGTCGATCATTTACGGGATGTGGGGACTGTTTATTTTTGTTCCGTTATTTCAAGAAAATATTCAACCGCACTTGATTGAGATGTTGGGAGATTTGCCTTTTGTCGGTATGTTGTTTTCCGGCGCGCCTTTCGGTATCGGTTTATTCACCGCCGGCTTGGTGCTTTCCATTATGATTATTCCGTTCATCGCTTCCATTATGCGCGATGTGTTCGGCGTGGTGCCACCGTTATTGAAAGAATCCGCCTACGGTTTGGGGGCAACCGTATGGGAAGTGGTATGGAAAGTGGTGTTACCTTACACCAAAACCGGGGTTATCGGCAGTATTATGCTGGGATTGGGACGCGCTTTAGGCGAAACCATGGCAGTTACATTCGTTATCGGCAATGCGTTCAATCTACCGGAATCATTATTTTCACCGTCCACTTCCATCGCGTCCGCCATCGCCAACGAATTCAACGAAGCGGGCGGATTACAAAAAGCCGCATTGATGGAATTGGGGTTAATTCTATTCTTAATTACAACAATCGTCCTTTCCGCTTCTCGTTTATTGATTATGCGCATCGCGAAAAAAGAAGGAAAAAGCTGATGAGATCTTATCAAAACCGGCGCTTTTATTGCCGCAAGCTGAAAAACAGCATTATGCTCGGATTATCGGTTGCCGCCGTTGTGTTCGGTTTGTTTTGGCTCGGCTGGATTCTATTTACTTTAATCAGTAAAGGCATTCCGGCGTTATCTCTTGATTTGTTTGTAAAAGAAACACCCGCCCCGAACGAAGCGGGCGGATTGGTTAATGCTATCATCGGTTCATCGTTAATGTTGCTGTTTGCAACTTTAATCGGTACGCCGGTGGGCATTTTGGCGGGCACTTATTTGGCCGAATACGGCCGTTATTGCCGTTTTGCCAAAATAACCCGATTTTTAAATGATGTATTACTATCGGCACCCTCTATTATTATCGGGTTATTTATTTATTCCATTTACGTTGCCCAGATGAAACATTACTCAGGCTGGGCCGGCTCTTTCGCCTTGGCGATGTTAGTGATTCCGGTTGTGGTGCGTACCACCGACAGTATGCTGGAACTGGTACCGAATAACTTGCGTGAGGCGGCAATCGCACTCGGTTGTCCGCAGTGGAAAATGATTATGATGATCAGCTATCGGGCGGCACGCAGCGGTATTATCACCGGTGTGTTATTGGCTATCGCGCGTATTTCGGGAGAAACCGCACCATTGCTATTTACCGCATTATCCAATCAGTTTACTTCATGGAACATGAACGGTCCGATGGCAAATTTACCGGTCGTGATTTATCAATATGCCGCCAGCCCGTTTCAGGATTGGAACAATTTGGCATGGGCGGGTGCCACATTAATCACTGCATTCGTGTTGCTGCTGAATATTCTGACCCGTGTCTTTTTTAACTCTCAACAAAACAGGAAATAATCATGAGTCACCAACTTATTGATTTACAGGATACAAAAATTGCCGTCAATAACTTAGACTTTTATTACGGTGATTTCCACGCATTAAAAAATATCAATTTGCGCATTGCCAAAAATAAAGTCACCGCGTTTATCGGTCCTTCCGGTTGCGGTAAATCCACTTTATTGCGTACATTAAACCGTATGTTCGAGCTTTATCCGAATCAAAAAGCGGTCGGCGAAATTAATTTTGAAAACGAAAATCTGCTCACCAGTGAAATCGATATTTCCATTATCCGTGCCAAAATCGGTATGGTATTCCAAAAACCGACACCGTTTCCGATGTCGATTTATGATAACGTCGCCTTCGGTATCCGTTTATTTGAGAAATTATCTAAAGCCGAACTGAACGAACGGGTGGAATGGGCATTAACCAAAGCGGCATTATGGAATGAAGTCAAACATAAACTGCACCAAAGCGGCGACAGCTTGTCCGGCGGACAACAGCAACGTTTATGTATTGCGCGCGGTATCGCCGTTAAGCCTGAAGTGCTCTTGTTGGACGAACCTTGTTCCGCATTGGATCCAATTTCCACTATGAAAATCGAAGAATTAATCAGCGAACTGAAAAACGACTATACGGTGGCGATTGTGACCCATAATATGCAACAAGCCGCCCGTTGTTCCGATTACACCGCTTATATGTATTTGGGTGAGTTGGTGGAATTTGATGAAACCCGCAAAATTTTCGATAAGCCGAAATATCAACGCACCGAAGATTATATTAAAGGGCGGATGGGGTAATATTGTTCCCGTGCAGCCGATTAGGATAAAATCTGAACCAAGACAAAGGAGGCGGTGATGAATGAAACGATTTTGGTAGTGGAAGACGAACGTTCAATCCGGGAAATGCTCAGCCTGTTTCTTACCCAGCAAAATTATCGCGTGTTGGAAGCGGAAGACTATCAAAGTGCGGTCAATAAATCGAATGAAAAACCGCAACTGATTTTATTGGATTGGATGTTGCCCGGACGTTCCGGTATTCAGGTTATTCAATATCTGAAAAAACATCCCGAGACCGCCAAAATCCCCATCATTATGCTGACCGCCCGCAGCGCCGAAGAAGATTGCATTACCGGTTTACAAGCGGGCGCCGATGACTATGTCAGCAAACCTTTTTCGCCCAAAGTATTGTTAGCCCGAATAGAATCCTTATTACGTCGGGTATATCAGCCCAATAATCTGATCGATATCGATGGCTTGTTGTTGGATCAACAGGCGCAACGCGTCAGTTATCAAAAAAATGAAATTACTTTAAGCAGCACGGAATATAAATTATTGCATTTTTTTATGACGCATCCGGAAAAAGTCTATAGCCGCGAACAACTATTGGATTTTGTATGGGGCAATGATATTTATGTAGAAGACTGAACCGTAGATTCTTATATCCGCCGCTTGCGCAAAAATTTGGAAAAATACCGTTTTGATCGTTATATTCAAACCGTCAGGGGAACGGGATACCGTTTCTCCAATCATTTCGGGGATGAGGAATGAAATTTAAAATCTCCCTTAAACATTTTCTGCTCGAAATTTTATTCGTTATCGGCATCTCTTTTCTTTTTCATTTATTCACCGACGGTTTTTTAATTTGGTTGGTAATGGCTTTAATTCTGTTATTAGTTTGGCATCATTATAACGAATATCGCTTGTTAAAATTGATTTATCCCGAACGAAAAGACAATAAAAAAGTCATTACCACATGGGAATATCTTTCTCATGCCATGGCATTCTATAAAAAACGCAGCCGCAAAGAGAAAATTCAAACCTTGAGATTATTATCCAAGCTAAACCGCAATATTCAATATTTACCCGACGGCATTATTATTTGTAAACATAACGGGGATATTCTGTGGTGTAATAATGCTTCACAGGAAATTCTGGACTTCTATTGGGATAAAAAAATCATTAAAAATATTTTAAAAGTCATCTTTTATGACGAATTTAAAAAATATTTCCAACAAGCGAAAAGAAACCGCCCGCTAGTATTAATGACTAATAACGAACATTATTTGGAAATTCATTTAAATCATTATGACGATGAAAGTTATTTAATTGTCATCCGCGACGTTACTCAAATTATCCGCTTATTACATTCACGTCAGACTTTCCTCAGTAATATGAATCACGAATTGCGTACACCGCTGACCGTATTACAAGGTTATTTGGAACTATTAAGCGCCGACGACCAACAAGATGAATTACATCAAAAAGCGGTTGCAGCGATGCGTGAACAAAGCAAACGCATTGAAAACCTATTACAGCAACTGGACGTGCTTGCCAAAATCGAAACTTCCTCCAACAAAGACCACTATGTCGTGGAAATGTCGGAAATGATTAGCGCACTGCAACGCAATGCAAATTTCTTAAGCAATAATAATCAACGGATCATCTTTGATATTGCGCCCGATATTAAGGTGATCGGCAACGAAAACCAGCTACAAAGCGCGGTATCCAATCTAATCTACAACGCCGTCAAACATGCCGGCAACAATGCCACAATAAACGTCAGCTGGCAACGTTGCAACGAAGGAGCAACATTCAGCGTCACCGATAACGGCATAGGCATTGAAGAAAAACACCTGCCGCACTTAACCGAACGCTTCTACCGCGTGGACGAATCACGCAGCAACCAAACCGGCGGCAGCGGTTTGGGATTGGCTATCGTTAAATACGCATTGGAACAACACGGCGCCCAATTAACCGTCACCAGCGAACCGGGCAAAGGCAGCTGTTTTTCCTTTGTGATTAAAAAAGAACTGCTGGTATGACAGGAAAATCTAAAAATAGCTAAAAAAACGACCGCACTTTTTACGGTGCGGTTTTGCTTTTTCGCTTATTTGAGTTTATTTCACCAACCAATCGGCTTTAATTTGTGTCGGTTCAATCTGATTAATATTCTCAGGATAAAACAAAATATGCGTTTCATTTTGACTCATTGGTTTCCAGTGAATAAACGCAATTTCATCCTGTTTATAAATAGCGATGATTTTTTTATTAAAGCCGGAAGCAATATGCACTGTCGAAGTATCCGTCGAAATTAATTGATCGCAATGACGGATTAATTCAATGGTATGAAAAATGGTTTTTGTATCATGCACGAAAATATTCGGATAACCGGCTGATAATTCTTTCAATATCGGTGTTACTTCCGGATAACTCAATAACACGAATTGTTTTCCGTTAGTCATATCCGTCAAATAACGCAAATATTTCTTAATATTTTCATTATTGACTTTTTTAATTCGATAAGCGCCATAAAAATTTATCGTACTGTAATCGAAAATATTATTTTGGGTTAAAAAAGCCTTAATTTCGACCGCACTTTCGGCATTATAAGGTACATCATAAGTCATATCTTGAATTTCTATTCCGATTTTTGCCAGCGCAAGACGGTATAATTCGGAGAAATGATATTCACCCTCGATATTAAAATTAAATAATTGATAATCCGACTTTTTATAGCCCACATAGTTTTTTGCATTAATCAAACGTAACAACAACAGATCGCGGTTTTTTAATATGATTGTCGGATCAATAACCACATCATATTGTTCTTTTTTTAATAGTAAACCGCATTTGATGTAATCTAAAATATGGCGTTTTCGAACAAAATAAAGTTGATCAATATGTTTGTTTTGCTCAAAAAGATAAGCGTCTTTGGTCGTGCAAACTACCGCGATATGTGCATTAGGAAGTTGTTTTTTAATTTCTCGAAATACAAAAGAGCTGACAATATAATCACCGATTTTGCCGTCCTGACGTAAAAACAGAATTTTCTTCGGTACCGTTCCTGTTGAAATTGTTTTTTTATTATCAATCAGAAATTTTCCGAATTTTAACCTGACTTGCTTCAGCAATGCTCTCAAACTCATAAAAGATACCTGTTATTTTACGGTAATAAAATAGGCTGATGGGGATGAATATTTAAGACATATTTAATCCAGTTACCAAAACTATATTTTTCTTTAATATTCGGTTCTATTGCATAATAAGGCTTACTTAAAAATTCTTCCAGTTGTTCAAAATTATCATCTAAAATAAAAATATTATGCGGATGATAAAAATCATATTTTGCGACTTCTTTATTGGTTGTAATCAGTTTCTTATTATGACCTAACGCTTCGAATGTTCTTAAAGATAAGCCTTGGTGGGAATTAATTACAAAATCGACCAATACTTTTGCTTTCCGAGCTGCTAAAAGATTATCTTGATAACTTTTTGCTTCACTTTGACTAAATAAGTTAATATTGGTCGGATATAATTGTCTATAATTGTTAGGATTGTCACTACATACAATATTAAAATCTAACTTCCATCCTTTATTTTGTGCATAATTGGCAAAACGAATAATATCTTTCTGTCTATCGGGAATATTTCCGCCTAAAAAGTAAAAATCATATTCTACATTTAAAGGGGTAAGATCATAGTCGAAATAGAAATTCGTCGTTGGCAATAAAGAATACTTTGTATCGTTTAAATCCGAGGGATTAAACACATAAGCACGATCAAAAAAAGGTAACAGCTCATAAATAAACGAATATCGTTGCATACCGTCCCATTGATAATTTATCATCCCACCGGATTTAACCTTGGATTTTATATAACGAATAAAGTCTAACGAATAATTATTGGCCAGAAAAAACAAAGCATAATCAAAAACATCATTATTAAGCTGAGTTTCAATTTGTTTCTTTAGTATTTCCGAAATCAATTTGAATTTTGCTTGTTTGTCGCGCAAGAATATTTTTCTAAATTTAACGCTAACTCTCGATATAAATGAAGGATAAACGAATTTCTTATTATATTCGTCATGCGGCGATATACTTACCACATCAAAATTGTAGTGTGTCAAATTCTTTTCAATTAATTGCGAAATACCATAATTAGTCGAAATACCTAATAATATCTTATGTCTTTTCATTGTTTTTATTTACATACTATTTAATTATTTATATCTATGCTCTATTTCATTGACTTCCGAACCTATTCCACGGAATACGCAAGGGGGTTCGACACCATAGGCATGAATATGCGTCATTTGTAATAATCCCGTCAGGTAATCTGCCGGCATTCGTATCGGATAAGCATGTTTCAATAATTTTTGTGCGCCGGATAAAGTAATCAAATAAGCGGCGGCAGTAATAATACAACGTTTAGAGTTTTTAGACGGTTCTCTGTATCTGGCGAGTTTATAACGGTCAACCAGCATACGTTTAAATAACCAAGATTTTGCTTTGCCGTGATCGAAAAAAATAATTTCTTTTCTCGCAGGAATTTTATTTAAAACGTCTTTAACGATACGTTCAAATTCCTGTGAAACAATAGCGTCGTCTTCTAAAATAATGGCTTGTTGAATATTATTGGCAACAATATGTTCATAAACTTTAATATGGCTCATGGCGCAGCCTATTTCGCCCAAAGTCAATTTTTTAGGGGAAAGATATTTTTGCGGATAAAATTCATAATCCACTTGTTCCAATTCTTCTTTAGTAAGATCTTTTCCGTACACGGCATCAATAAATTCAAAACGAATCCCCAACCCGTCAAGACGATTGGCGATAGTTTGTCTGCGCGGAGAATGTTTTAAACTGATAATAAAAATAGGCGGGAATTGATTTGCCATTATTGCCTTCCATTAAGTGTCATCATCACGTTTCTCATTATATCTGTTTCCATAATATAGAGAAGTGATAAATTTGTTGCGGTTAAGAAGGAATCGTCAGATATAAAAAAACCCTACGCACGCAGGGTTTTATTTTTTATTGTCCAAATTATTTTTTATTCGGAATACTGAAACGTTTGTTAAAGCGTTCTACGCGACCGCCGGTGTCAACCACGCGTTGTTTACCGGTATAGAACGGGTGACAATTGCCGCAAACGTCTAAGTTTAAATCTTTGCCCACAGTTGAGCGGGTTTTAATCACGTTACCGCAAGAGCAGGTTGCAGTAATTTCTTTATATTCAGGATGAATACCTTGTTTCATGGAAAACCTCAATTTGAAGCCACTCCGCTCTCCGAAACCGAATTCGGCACCGAGTGTGGTTAATGTTACGCCGTAAACGGCACGCTTTATATGTAAGGTGGCAAATTATACATAAAAAAAGGAATTATTCAAGGGTAATTATTTCGCTATAATACTCGCAATTTGTTTCCAAACGGATGGTTTATGCAGCTTGTTCGCGTCGCTCTTGCGGTTCCTTTAATGCGTTTTTTTGATTACCTGCTGCCGGCGCAATTACAGCCGGCGGCGGGTTGTCGGGTTTTAGTGCCTTTCGGCACGCAGAAACGGGTGGCAATCGTGGTGGGGTTTCCGCACAGCAGTGAAATTCCGCAAGAACAGTTGAAAAATGTCATTGCCTGTTTGGATCAACAGCCTGTATTTAACCGGCAGCTTTGGCATTTGTTACACTGGGCGGCGGGCTATTATCAGGCGGCGTTAGGCGAGGTGCTGTTTTCCGCCCTGCCGGTGAAATTACGCGACGGCGAAAGTGCGGTCGAAAAAAATCACGTTTTATGGCATATCACGGCGACGGGCGAACAAGTTTTGCAGTCCGACGAGTTAAAACGTGCCCCCAAACAGCTTCAGGCGTTAGAAGCCTTAAGCCGTGCGTCAATCAATAAAAAAGACAATCCGTTCGGCTCTGCCGTTTGGGCGCAGCTGAAAGCAAAAGGTTACATAGAAGAAATTGAACGACCTGTCGAAAGTTTAAGCTGGCAACAACAATTGGGCGAGTTACCTATCGCCAATCGCGACGATCGTCTAACCTTAAATACACAGCAGGCGCTGGCATTAAGTCAGTTACTGTTTTATCAAGGCTTTGCCGCTTGGTTATTGGACGGCGTGACCGGTTCGGGCAAAACCGAAATCTATTTACAACTGATTGAAGAAATCCTGAAACAAGGCAAACAAATATTGGTGTTGGTGCCTGAAATCGGTTTGACGCCGCAAACCGTACAGCGTTTTCAAGCGCGTTTTAATGTACCGATTGACGTGTTGCATTCCAATTTAAACGATAGTCAGCGTTTACAAGTTTGGCAGCGCGCACGCAACGGACAAAGCGCCATAGTCATCGGCACCCGTTCCGCCTTATTTACTCAATTTGCCGCACTCGGTTTAATCGTGATTGACGAAGAACACGACGGCTCTTTTAAACAGCAGGACGGTTGGCGTTATCATGCCCGCGACCTCGCCGTCGTGTATACCAAACAATTGGATATTCCGATTTTACTGGGTTCCGCCACCCCGAGTTTAGAAAGCCTGAATAACGTGCAAAACGGCAAATATCGTCATCTCCAACTGACCAAAAGAGCGCAAAATTCCACCGCACTTTTTCATCAAGTCATTGATTTGAAAAGCCAGTCTATTTACAACGGCTTGTCTGAAATCCTGCTGCAAAAAATGACGAAACATTTAGCGCAAGGGAACCAAGTGTTGTTGTTTCTCAACCGTCGCGGTTTTGCCCCCGTGTTGTTTTGTCACGAGTGCGGTTGGATTGCCGATTGCGCCCATTGTGATAAGCCCTACACCTATCACCAACATCAACGGGTATTGCGTTGTCATCATTGCGCCTCACAAAAACCGATTCCGATGCAATGTGCCCATTGCGGTTCAACTCATTTGATGACCACCGGTTTGGGCACAGAGCAATTGGAAGAAACACTGCAAAAACGCTTTCCGCAATATCAAATCTCCCGCATCGATCGCGACAACACTGCACGCAAAGGTGCATTGGAAAATCATTTGAACGCTATTCGTCAAGGGAAAAGTCAAATTTTAATCGGAACGCAAATGTTGGCAAAAGGACATCATTTTCCCGACGTAACCTTAGTGGCGTTAGTGAATGTTGACAGCGCTTTATTTTCACTGGATTTTCGTGCGGAAGAACGTTTGGCGCAGCTTTATGTGCAAGTGGCGGGGCGTGCGGGACGTGCCGAAAAACAAGGCGAGGTTATTTTACAAACCCATTATCCTGAGCATCCGTTATTGCAATGCTTATTACGCGAAGGTTATCACGCCTTTGCACAGGAAGCCTTGTTGCAACGGCAAATTATGGGTTTACCGCCGTTTAGTTCGCAAGCGCTCTTTAAGGCGCAAAGCCGTCACAGTGCGGAGGCGGAACAATTACTTACGCAAATTGCCGATTATTTTCACTGCTGGCGTAGCGCACATAACGTTACCGATTTACAGATTCTCGGTGCAATGCCCGCGCCTTTCGGTAAAAAAGCGGGACAGTTCCGCTGGCAGCTGTTGTTGCAACATCCTTCCCGTGCGACACTACAAAAAGCGCTCGCTCAATTTCATCAGGAACAGCCGTTAAAATCGACGAAAGTGCGGTTAAGTTTGGATGTGGATCCGCAGGATATGAGCTAATTTTGGCAATTCGCTAGCCAATACCACGATTTTTCAGTAAAATTGCGCCTATTTATTGGTTAAATTTTGAGAAAATAGGTTTATTGTGGCAGCTCAGCGTGATTATGCCGTTCGTAATAATAATGGTAGTGCAAAAAAGAAGAAAAGCTCGAATATGAATAAAACCCTGTTAATATTTATTACGGCACTCGTTGTCGCCGGCTTTGCTTCAACGCTTTATCTGTTGAAAGAAAAAGCCCCCGCCTCCGTGACGCAAACGGCGGCTGATAAACCTCAACCAAAAAGTCAACTGCCGAGCCGACCGGAAGAAGTGTGGTCTTATATTAAAGAATTGGAAAGCCGTACCGTAGTCACCGATGAGAGTCAGAAAGCGTTGCAAAGCAACTTACAACTGAGTGAAAAACAGAAAGAAGAGTTGCGTAATCTGGCGGAAAAAGAAAAACAGGCGGCGATAGAAAAAGCCAAACTAGCAGAAGAACGCCGGTTAGCGGAAGAACAAGGATTAACGCAGAAAGATGAAGCCGGCTTGGATGCGGAGTTAGCCAAAATCGCCGAACGCAATAAAACGGAGCAAGCAAAAGCCGCAGAACAGAAAAAACAAGCCGAACAAAAGAAATTAGCCGAGCAGAAAAAAGCGGAAGAAGCCAAAAAAACTGAAGAAACGAAAAAAGCTGCGGAACCCAGAAAAGCCGAAGAAGTTAAAAAAATAGAAGAGGCTAAAAAAGTCGAAGAAAGTAAAAAAGCCCCTGCCGTAACGGAAAGCGTCAAAGATGCGCAAAAAACTGAAACAGCCAAAGCAGGCGAGCGTAAATTCGGTTTACAGTGCGGCGCCTTTAAAAACAAAGAGCAAGCGGAGAATCTGAAAAACCGATTGGTCGGTATCGGATTAAATGCCCGCGTTAACGCCAGTGCCGATTGGAATCGCGTGGTTGTCGGTCCGATGACGGATCGGGCGGCAGCGGTGAAAGCCCAACAACAAGCCGGTTCTATAATCGGTTGCGTTGTCATCGGAATGTAAAGAATATAGAAAATGGTCGGACAATTAATCCGACCATTTTTTATTGGTAAAAGTGCGGTTGAAAAAAGCGGAGATTTTTTATCTTCATCTTTAAAAACATATTTTTGGCTATTTTTTCAAACACTGCTTGCTTAAATTATAAAAAACCTTAAAATGAACGAACGTTCATTCAGTGGTTTTGCCGCTCAATATCATCCTTCAATTCAATTTCCAGATATTAAGTGGTTCATTATGCGACAACCCGAAACAGATATGTCCGAACAGATTTTTGCTGCGACGGAGCGACTTATGGCAAAAGACGGATTACATAATTTGTCGATGCATAAAATTGCCAAAGAAGCGAAAATTTCAGCCGGTACGATTTATATTTATTTTAAAAGCAAAGAAGAATTGCTCGAACAGTTTGCTTTACGAGTGTTTACGCTGTTTCAGAACTCACTTGAGAAAGGCGTAAACGAACAACAACCGTTTTTTGAACAGTATCGCTGCATGTGGTGGAATATTTGGCGTTATTTATTGAGTAATCCGATGATGGCGTTGAATATGCATCAATATTTGTCGTTGCCCGGGTTTTGTGAAATTCATAAGCGGCTTGAAAGCAAAAACCGTTGGTATTTGTTTTGCCAACAGGCGCAAAATGCCGGTGTGTTATGCGATTTGCCGCCGAAAGTGTTATTTGCGCTTAGTTTGAAAAGCGCCATTAATTTAACTTATAACCAAATTGTTTTTAAAGAAGAATTATCGGAACAGATTTTAGAAACGGCGATTGAACGTACTTGGCGTTCCATCCAAAAGTAATTTTATTTTATCATCCCTCTCACGGAGTTTTGTATGAGTCAATCTCAAGTCATTAAACCGAAACGTGCGCATTCGTTTCTCTTAAAATTGATATTGTTATTAATTGTATGTGCATTTGTCGGCGTTATCGTATTTAAGATGTTTGTCGGCATGAAAACAGGCGAATATATTGCCGGTATGGGCGAAAATGTCAGCCCGGTTACGGCGGTGACCGTCGAACCGACGCAATGGACGCCGGTGATCGAAACCACCGGTCTCGTACGTCCGAATCAAGGGGTAATCCTCAGTTCACAGGCATCGGGTACGATTAAACGGGTGCTGGTTAATTCAGGGCAGCAAGTGAAAAAAGGCGACCTATTAGTGGAATTGGACAATGCGGTAGAAATTGCCAGCTTGAAAGCGACGGAAGCGCAACTGCCTTCCGTACGTTCCACCTATCAGCGCTATGCGAATCTGATTAAATCGCAAAGCGTTTCCCAAACCGATTTGGATACCGCCAAAGCCGCTTATGAACAATTAATGGCGAATATTCAATCCCTGAAAGCCACTATTGAACGCCGTCAGATTGTAGCACCCTTTGACGGTGTCGCCGGTATCGTGAAAGTGAATGAAGGACAATATGTCACCACCGGTACGGAAATTGTTCGTGTTGAGGACATCAGCTTAATGAAAATTGACTTTGCCATTTCGCAAAATCAATTGGAACATTTGTTTATCGGACAAAAAGTCACCGCTACGGCAGATGCCCGTTTAGGCGAAACCTTCGGGGCGAAGATTACCGCTATCGAACCGGCAATTCATTCGTCAACCGGATTGATTGACGTGCAAGCAACCTTTGATGAGGAATCCGGTAAAAAATTGTTATCCGGTATGTTCACCCGTTTACGCATTGCCCTACCGACGGAATATGATCAAATCGTCGTACCGCAAATTGGCGTCAGCTACAATATGTACGGTGAAATGAGCTATATTTTGACCGCACTTTCTGCGGAAGATAAAGAAAAAATCGCCGGCTATGCCAACTTCCCGTACAAAGACAAAATTGATCAGCTGTATCGTGTAAAACAAGTGACGGTATTTACGAAAGATCGCCAAGGCATCTATGCGCAACTGAAAGGAAACGACATTAAAGTCGGCGATAAAATCGTTACTGGCGGTATGCAAAGTATCGGTAACGGCAGTTTGGTTATCCTGACGGAAAAAGAAGGCGTCGGCACCACGGCACCTGCGAGTAAAACCAATCTTTAACGGATGAATCGGGAATACATTCAATGAAATTTACAGATATATTTATTCGTCGTCCCGTATTAGCGGTATCCATTAGTTTGTTAATCGTCATCTTGGGTTTACAGGCGATTTCCAAGCTGACGGTGCGCGAATATCCGAAAATGACGACAACGGTTATTAATGTTAATACGGTTTATGCCGGTGCGGATGCCAGCTTGATTCAGGCGTTCGTTACGTCAAAACTGGAAGAAGCCATTGCGCAGGCGGACAATATTGATTATATGTCCTCCAGCAGTGCGCCGAGTTCTTCTAGCATCACCGTTAAAATGAAACTGAATACGGATCCGAATGCGGCATTAGCGGATATTTTAGCCAAAGTAAACTCCGTTCGCTCCGCCTTGCCGAGCGGTATTGACGATCCGACGATTACCTCTTCAACCGGGGGAACCGGGATGATGTATATCAGTTTCACTTCCGACAAATTGGATCAACCGCAAGTGGTTGATTATATTGAGCGTGTAGTCAAGCCGCAGTTCTTTACCGTGCAAGGGATTGCCAAAGTTGATATTTACGGCGGTACTTATGCGTTACGCATTTGGTTGGATCCCGCTCGCATGGCGGCACAAAATCTTTCCGCCGCACAAGTGATGAGCGCGTTATCGCAAAACAACGTGCAAACGGCGGCGGGAAATGCCAACGGTTATTATGTTACCTATAAAAATAAAGTGGAAACGACCACCAAGTCCGCAGAAGAATTAGGCAATCTTATTGTGTATTCGGAAGGCGACAACTTGGTACGTTTACGCGACATTGCCGATGTCAAACTGGATAAAGAAAGCGATTCCGTCCGTTCTGCGGCAAACGGCAGCGATGCGGTGGTTTTGGCGATCGAAGCGGGTTCTACTGCTAACCCGCTAACCGTAGCAAAAGATATTTATCCGCTGTTTGACGTGATTAAAAAGAATTTACCTGACAGTATTGAAGGAAATATTCTTTACGATGCCACCAAAGCAATCAACAGCTCCATTAACGAAGTCGTGAAAACCATTGTCGAAGCAACGGTTATCGTACTAGTCGTAATTATGCTGTTTATCGGTTCGTTCCGCGCCATTATTATTCCGGTTATTACGATTCCGATTTCATTAATCGGCGTCATTATGCTGTTACAATTATTTGATTTCTCTATTAATTTAATGACCTTGTTGGCATTGATTCTGGCTATCGGTTTGGTGGTGGACGATGCTATCGTGGTATTGGAAAACGTTGACCGTCATATTAAATTGGGCGAAACGCCGTTCCGTGCGGCGATTATCGGTACCCGTGAAATTGCCGTACCGGTAATTTCCATGACCATTGCGTTAATGGCGGTATATTCGCCGATGGCATTAATGAGCGGTATCACGGGATCGTTATTTAAAGAGTTTGCGTTAACCCTTGCCGGTGCGGTATTTATTTCCGGTATTGCGGCGCTAACCTTATCGCCGATGATGAGCAGTAAACTGCTCAAAGCACATACTGCACCGAGCAAGCTAGAACAACGTATTGAGCATACATTAGGCAAAATCACCGCTACTTATAGCAAATTGCTGACATTAATGATGATAAACCGTAAATCGGTGATTATGTTCTCACTGGCTATTTTTGCGACGTTACCGACCTTATTGGGTTCGTTATCCACCGAATTAACCCCTACCGAAGATAAAGGGGCGATGCTGGCGATGGGTACGGCGCCGTCTAATGTAAACGTAGATTACATTCAAGATTCAATGAAAGCTTATGAAGCCTTGATTAAAGCAACGCCGGAAGTGGAATATTCTCAAGTGGTATCAGGCGTGCCTTCCAGCAACCAAGCGATTGCAATTATGACATTGAAAGACTGGAACGAACGTGATCGCAGCCAAGCGCAAATTATGGCGGACTTAAATGCCAAAGCGAAGAGCATTCCGGAAATGTCGGTAACAGGTTTTGCTTTTCCTGAAGTAAACACCGGAGAACAAGGACCGCCTATCGGCTTTGTAATCAGCACGGCAAATGATTATCGTGATTTAGCGGTTATTGCCGATAAATTTATGGCGGCGGCAAGGGCATCAGGCCAGTTTATCTATACCAGCCTTGACTTAAAATTTGATACGGCGCAAATGAAAATCACCGTTGATAAAGAAAAAGCGGGAACTTACGGCATTACCATGCAGCAAATCAGTACAACCTTGGGAAGTTACTTATCAGCGGCTACGGTTGAACGGGTCGATATTGACGGGCGCGCCTATGAAATCATTTCGCAAGTCAAACGTGACAACCGCTTATCGCCGGAAAATATGAATAATTACTATATTTCGGCGAGCAACGGTAAATCCGTTCCGCTATCCAGTTTGTTGCATATCGAACTGGAATCCCAACCGATGTCGCTACCGCGCTTTAGCCAGCTAAATTCGGCAGTGATCAGCGCCGTACCAATGCCGGGAAAATCCGTCGGGGATGCGGTGGAATGGTTTAGAACCCAAGCTACTGAATTATTACCGCAAGGCTATAACTATGATTTCAAAGGAGAAGCGCGTCAATTAGTGCAAGAGGGCAGCTCTTTAACGGTAACCTTTGCCTTGGCGGTAGTGATTATTTTCCTCGTATTGGCAATTCAGTTTGAATCTTGGCGCGATCCGATGGTCATTATCGTTTCCGTACCTTTGGCAGTGAGCGGTGCATTACTGACGCTAAACCTATTGAGCACTCTCGGATTAGCGGGAACCACATTAAATATTTATTCGGAAGTGGGATTGGTGACTTTAGTCGGCTTGATTACCAAACACGGTATTTTAATGTGTGAAGTAGCGAAGGAAGAACAACTCAACCACGGCAAAAACCGTATTGACGCCATCACCGAAGCGGCAAAAGTGCGTTTGCGTCCGATTCTGATGACGACGGCTGCAATGATCGCCGGTTTAATTCCGTTATTGTATGCGACAGGTGCCGGCGCAGTATCCCGCTTCAGTATCGGTATCGTTATCGTTGCCGGATTGGCAATAGGTACGCTGTTTACTTTGTTCATTCTGCCGGTGGTTTACACCTTCTTAGCAAGCGAACACAAACCGCTGCCGGAATTTGACGAAAGCATCAAACCAATCGAAGCATCGGAACACTAAAATAACAAAGGCTGTTTATGAAAATACAAACTATCATAAACAGCCTTTTTCAAACAAATCTACGAAAAGTGCGGTCGTTTTTTTCTTTATTTTAAATCTAATTGTTGACGGATTTTTCGCAGTAATAAAAACACCCAAGGCCATAAAATCCCACTGATAACCGCACCGACAATTTCTTGCGATTGAAACTGCGCGGTATTCACAAACAGTTCTACGACAAAAATGCTCATACGGATGGCCAACACGATAACCATCATCAGCAAACTCTGCAGCCAAAGCGATAAATTGCGAAACAGTAAATGATTGGCCGCCATTAAATAAGTGAATACTGATAAGACTAACGCATGAATCCCCAAAGTGGAACCCAATACCAAATCCCACATAACACCTAAAACAAAAGCGCAACCGATGCCGATTTTGTTCGGAATGGACAACACCCAGTACATTAGGATCAGTACCAACCAAGCCGGCTTAAAACTCTGGAAACCTGCCGGCCAAGGAGCAATTTCCATCACAAGCGCAATGATAAAAATACAGATAAGAATAAACCACTGCAATATAAAACGGCTTTTCATCGCATTCCCTCCTGAGCCGGTGTATCCATAGCTCCCGTTGCGCTATTAGGCATTTCAAGCGGTAAATTTTCGTTCGGCAAATTTTCATCCTGCTCGGTAGGTTGAGTCGTTGAATTGTTTTCTTCCGTCACTTTGGTTTTCGGTGGTACATTGTTCGGTGTTTCCAAACGTTGTTGAACGGCTTTACGTACATCAGCAGGGGATAAAGAACCCGCTTTACGCATTTCTTCATTAGTCGGCCACAGCAACAAGACATAACGTAAACGTTCGAGCGAAGCTAGAGGTTTTACACTGACTGTGGCGAAATAATTAGAACCGTCACGCGATACATTTTCTACAATGCCGACCGGATATCCTTCAGGGAAACGACCGCCGAGACCTGACGTAACCAAAAGATCACCTTTCACAATATCAACCGAGCGCGGAACATTATCCAACACCAATTCATCGCTACGTCCCGTTCCGCTGGCAATGACACGCACGTCGTTGCGCAATACTTGTACGGGAATCGAATGGGTGACATCACTTAACAGCAAAACACGGCTGCTTTTATGACCGACCGCAATAATCTGTCCGACAACACCCCTTTCATCAATCACCGGTTGTCCGACATAAGCCCCGTCGCTTTCCCCCTGATTAATCACGACTTGTTGACGATACACATCGTTTTCGGCTGTCAGTATTTCAGCGATTTTTTTATATTCATCGGTACGCAAAGGGGAATTTAACAATAAACGCAAACGTTGGTTTTCTACTTTTAATTGATCCAATAACAGCAGATCCGCATTTTTTTCGCGTAACTGTTCTTTTAAGATTTTATTCTCAATTTGTAATTTATTGGTATCGACAAGATTATGAGAGATATTGTCCAATACGGTACGCGGCGTATTGGCTAAATAATAGAGACCGCCGACGGAGGTTTCCATCAGGGTACGGATTTGAATCATCGTGCTGCTTTGTCCGTCGGATATAATCAACCCGATGGAGGCTAAAACTGCCAATGCCAAACGCAAACCTAATGAGGGCGTTTTTCCAAAAATAGGCTTCATAGTGTTTATTCACAAAGACGAAACGTAAAAGTGCGGTGAAATTTAACCGCACTTTTAATGTTCATTAGATGAGATCGTCACTGAAAATATCACCGCCGTGCATATCGATCATTTCAAGCGCCTCACCACCGCCACGGGCAACGCAAGTGAGCGGATCTTCCGCTATAATGACCGGCACACCGGATTCTTTGGATAACAACACATCAATGTTGCGTAACAACGCACCGCCGCCGGTCAACACCATGCCGCGTTCGTAAATATCGGCTGCGTGTTCCGGTTTGCATTCTTCCAACGCCGTACGCATTGCCACAATAATCCCGTTTAACGGCTGTTGAATAGCTTCCAAAATATCCCGTGAAGTAAGTTTGAAAGAGCGCGGCGCACCTTCCGCTAAATTTAAACCGTGCACCGCAATTTCAATGATTTCATCATCATTTTGGATATAAGCCGTACCGATTTCTTTTTTGATACGTTCTGCGGTAGATTCACCGATAATCGAACCGAACGTACGACGGACATAAGCGATAATAGCTTCATCAAAACGGTCACCACCGATACGCACGGAAGAAGAATAAGCTACGCCGTTCAACGCAATTACCGCAATTTCCGTCGTACCGCCGCCGATATCAATTACCATGGAACCAATCGGGGTAGAAACCGGTAGTTTCGCTCCAATCGCTGCCGCCATCGGTTCCTCAATCAGATACACTTCTCGCGCACCTGCGCCAATAGCGGATTCTTTAATGGCACGACGTTCAACTTGAGTCGCGCCCGCCGGCACGCAAATCAGTACGCGCGGGCTAGGACGTAAGAAATTGCCTTTATGCACTTGTTTAATGAAGTGCTGCAACATCTTTTCCGTAACGAAAAAATCCGCGATAACGCCGTCTTTCATCGGGCGAATAGCTTCAATCGTATTGGATGTGCGACCGAGCATCATTTTGGCGTCAGTACCAACCGCTGCCAAACTTTTGGTTGAACCGCTTTGACGGATGGCAACCACAGAAGGCTCATCCAAAACGATACCCTGTCCTTTGACGTAAATTAATGTATTTGCTGTACCTAAATCGATAGAAAGGTCATTTGAAAACAGACCACGAATTTTTTTGAATAACATAAGAATTCCGCTAATAAATTGAGATGATTAACAGCAAGGTTAATCATAGTGAGGATATATACACAAAAATTGTGCTAAATGTATCAAAAAATCGCGCTTTAGAACAGTAAATTTTACAGAAAATTTATCAAAAGAACCTACACTTTAAAATTCCATTTTTAAAGTGCGGTCAGTTTTTTTAAGGTTTTCAGGTGTCGTGACAGTTTTGTTACATCCAAGCATTATTGCGGATAATGCCCACCGCAATTCCCTCAATTTCAAAATATTTTTGTTCTCTCGGATCCACAATAATCGGCTCAAACTCCTCGTTTTCAGCGTGTAAATAAATCACATCGCCTTTACGCTCAAAACGTTTCACGGTGACTTCGTCTTCAATACGGGCGACCACGACTTGTCCGTTGCGTACATCTTTCGTTGTATGCACGGCGAGTAAATCACCGTCCAATATACCGATGTCTTTCATCGATTGACCGTAAACTTTGAGTAAAAAGTTGGCTTGCGGTTTGAACATGTCCGCATCCACTTTATAGGTGCCTTCAATATGTTGTTGCGCCAATATCGGCTCACCGGCGGCAACCCGCCCGATTAACGGCAAACCTTCGCTTTCTTCCTCATTTTCCGTTTGCAATAACAATCGGATACCGCGTGACATTCCCGAGACGATTTCAATCGCACCTTTACGGGCAAGCGCTTTCAAATGCTCTTCCGCCGCATTGGGCGAGCGGAATCCCAATTCACGGGAAATTTCCGCACGCGTCGGCGGCATTCCCGTACTTTCAATATGGCGTTTTAAGAAATCAAAGACTTCTTGCTGGCGTTCGGTAAGATTTTTGCTTAATGTTTTCATACAAACCCACTCTGTTTTTTTATACAGGAATATTGATATTATATACATATTAAGTAAAGTTGCAATGAATTATTCTAAGATGTGTTAAGAATTTAAGAACCGGGACGGTTCTCGCTCACAAGGAAACTTGCAAACGAGTGTTGAAACAAATACTAATTCACCAATCCCAATTCTTGCATTTGCTTCACCACATCTTCCACCTGAATTTGCGCCATTAAATTTTTACCTGTTAATTTTGTCGCCCAAGGCAGTTGCGAAGAGGGTTTACCGTATTCCTTCAATACATTTTGCTCATAAACGGACACGACATTTGCCAGATTATTGTAAGGACCGGTGCGCAGCGGATTATGATAGGCGTAAAGCCCGATAACCGGCGTATTCTGCGTTGTGGCTAAATGCGCCGGACCGGAATCCGGTGAAATCACTAAATCCGCCATGGCAATCAATGCGGTGAGTTGTTTTAAATTGGTTTTCCCTGAAAGATCAATAGGTTGAAAGTTACATAACGCAATAATGCGCGCCACCGTTTCCTTTTCCCGTTTTGCCGGAGAACCGCATAAAATGACATTAACATCTTGTTGGTGCGCAAGATCGGCAATTTGCGCATAGCGTTCAACCAGCCAATCTTTTTCGATTTTACTGGAGCAAGGCGAAATAATCAGAT
>JBHBXR010000042.1:0-3371 GCA_041795785.1 Mesocricetibacter sp. | reverse complement strand
GAAGTAGTGATGGCGATTAAAACCCGTCAGGATATGTTTAACGGCATTGACACCCGCATTAACACGCAGGAAATCCACCGCGTCAGCCAAATGGTCAGCCAGCTTTGTAATATGCCGATTCAACCGAATAAAGCCATTGTCGGCGACAACGCTTTTGCCCATTCTTCCGGAATCCATCAGGACGGTATGCTGAAAAACAAAAATACTTACGAAATCATGTCGCCGGAAAGCATCGGACTGAAGAAAGAAAAATTGAACTTAACCGCCCGTTCCGGTCGTGCAGCGGTGAAAGGTCATATGGCGGATATGGGTTATACCGAACAGGATTACGATTTGGATAAATTGTATAACGCGTTCTTAAAACTGGCGGATAAAAAAGGTCAGGTATTCGATTATGATTTGGAAGCCCTTGCCTTTATTGATATGCAGCAAGGCGATGAAGACCGTTTGAAACTGGACGTTATCACCTCGCAAACCATCAGTAATCTGCCTGCCTCCGCTTTCGTACAGGTGGAATTGGACGGCAAACGCATGAATCAGGTTTCCAACGGCGGTAACGGACCGGTGGACGCAGTATATAACGCCATTTTGCAAATCGTCGGTATGGATTTGAAAATGTCGCACTATAATTTAACCGCCAAAGGCGAAGGTGCGGAAGCCTTAGGTCAGGTAGATATTGTGGTAGAATATCAGGGGCGCCGTTTCCACGGGGTCGGTTTGGCGACGGATATCGTAGAATCCTCCGCCCGCGCGTTGATTCACGCCATTAACGCCATTTACCGTTCGCAAAAAGTGGCGGATTTGAAAAAAGTCAGAAACGAACCTTAAAAGTGCGGTCGGATTTTTAACCGTTTTATATCAATATAGGAAATCACAGATGCAAACTTACAATGTTGCGGTTTTAAGTGGGGACGGAATCGGCCCTGAAATTATGGCGGAAGCCGTTAAAGTGTTGGACAAGGTACAACAAAAATACGCATTTAAACTAAACTATCACTACTTCGATGTGGGCGGCATTGCCATCGACAAGCACGGCGAACCCTTGCCGGCAGCCACGTTAAAAGGTTGCGAACAAGCCGATGCGATTTTATTCGGCTCGGTGGGCGGTCCGAAATGGGAACACCTGCCGCCGAACCAACAACCTGAACGCGGCGCGTTATTGCCGTTGCGCAAACATTTTGCGCTGTTCTGCAATTTACGTCCCGCCACGTTATACAAAGGCTTGGAGAAATTCTGTCCGTTGCGTGCCGATATTGCCGCCAAAGGCTTTGATATGGTGACCGTACGCGAACTGACCGGCGGGATCTATTTCGGTCAGCCGAAAGGTCGCGAAGGCGAGGGCGCCAATGAAAAAGCTTTCGATACGGAAGTGTATCACCGTTATGAAATCGAACGCATTGCCAAAGTGGCGTTTGAAACGGCGATGAAACGCTGCAAACACGTCACTTCGGTAGATAAAGCCAACGTCTTAATGAGCTCGATTTTATGGCGTGAAACCGTGAATGACGTGGCGAAACACTATCCCGACGTTAAATTGGATCATATTTATATTGATAACGCGACCATGCAGTTGATCAAACAGCCTGACTTCTTCGACGTATTGCTGTGTTCCAATATTTTCGGCGATATTATTTCCGATGAATGCGCAATGATCACCGGTTCAATGGGAATGTTGCCGTCGGCAAGTTTAAATGAAAAAGGCTTCGGTTTATACGAACCGGCGGGCGGTTCCGCGCCGGATATCGCGGGCAAAGGCATTGCCAATCCGATTGCACAGATTTTATCCGCCGCCATGATGTTGCGTTACAGCTTTAACTTAAACGAGGCGGCAACGGCAATCGAAAAAGCAGTGAAAGACGTATTGGCGGCAGGTCATCGCACCGCAGATTTAGCCGATGAAAGCAAGCCGGTTTCCACTGCGGAAATGGGAACCTTGATTGCAAATGCAATTTAAATCCGTCTCCCCAAAAACTAAAATCCCCCCCTGCCCCTCTTTGCTAAAGAGGGGAAAGTGAAAAGAGAAGGATAGCAGTTCCCTCTTTTGTAAAGAGGGGATTTAGGGGAGATTTAAACAAATTGACAACCTAACGAGATACCAAAATGGCAAAAACACTCTACCAAAAATTATTTGACGCCCATGTCGTCTATGAAGCGGAAGGCGAAACGCCGATTCTGTATATCAACCGTCACTTGATTCACGAAGTGACCAGCCCGCAGGCATTTGACGGTTTGCGTGTTGCCGGTCGTCAAGTGCGTCAGGTCGGTAAAACCTTCGGCACTATGGATCACAGTATTTCCACTCAAGTCCGTGATGTAAACAAATTGGAAGGACAGGCGAAAATCCAAGTATTGGAATTGGATAAGAACTGTAAAGAAACCGGCATTTCGCTGTTTGATATGAACACCAAAGAACAAGGCATCGTGCATGTGATGGGACCGGAGCAAGGTTTAACCCTGCCGGGTATGACCATCGTATGCGGCGACTCCCACACTGCCACGCACGGCGCGTTCGGCGCCTTGGCTTTCGGCATCGGAACCTCCGAAGTGGAACACGTTCTCGCCACACAAACCCTAAAGCAAGCCCGTGCGAAAAACATGAAAATCGAGGTGCGCGGCAAAGTGGCGCCGGGCATTACCGCAAAGGATATTGTGTTAGCGATTATAGGCAAAACCACCATGGCGGGCGGTACAGGACACGTCGTCGAGTTCTGCGACGAAGCCATTCGCGATTTGTCGATGGAAGGACGCATGACCGTGTGCAATATGGCGATTGAATTAGGCGCTAAAGCCGGTTTAATCGCACCGGACGAAACCACCTTTGCCTATTTGAAAGGTCGTCCGCACGCACCGCAAGGCAAAGATTGGGATGACGCGGTGGAATACTGGAAAAACTTAAAAACCGATGACGGCGCGGAGTTTGATACGGTAGTCGTGTTGGAAGCCAAAGACATTTCCCCGCAAGTAACTTGGGGCACCAATCCGGGACAAGTGATCGGCATTGATCAACGCGTACCGAATCCGGCGGAAATGACGGATCCCGTGCAACGCGCGTCGGCGGAAAAAGCCTTGGCGTATATCGGCTTGGAGGCCAATACGGATCTTAAAAATATTACGGTTGATCAGGTATTTATCGGTTCCTGCACTAATTCGCGTATCGAAGATTTACGCGCTGCGGCGGCAGTGATGAAAGGTCGTAAAAAAGCCGATAATGTGAAACGCGTGCTGGTGGTACCAGGTTCGGGTTTAGTGAAAGAACAAGCGGAAAAAGAGGGATTGGATAAAATCTTTATCGCCGCCGGTGCGGAATGGCGCAATCCGGGTTGTTCAATGTGTTTGGGTATGAATGACGACCGTTTGGGCGAGTGGGAACG
>JBHBXR010000041.1:0-9394 GCA_041795785.1 Mesocricetibacter sp. | reverse complement strand
GTTTAGCCACACTTCCCAACCTAAGCCCCACGCACCTAGCGTTGGGTTTTCCCAGTTGTCTTCCACAAAACGAATGTCGTTTTGCGTTGGGTCGAAACCTAACATCTTCAGGCTGTCTAAATAGAGTTCTTGAATGTTATCCGGTGACGGTTTGATCACCACTTGGAATTGATAGTAGTGTTGTAAACGGTTCGGGTTTTCGCCATAGCGACCGTCAGTCGGACGGCGTGAAGGCTGAACGTAAGCAAACGCCATCGGCTCAGGACCTAACGCACGCAAACAAGTCATCGGGTGGGATGTACCCGCACCGACTTCCATATCGAATGGTTGAACAACGGTGCAACCTTGGTTTGCCCAGTAATCTTGTAGGGCGAGAATCATACCTTGGAAAGTTTTAATATCGAATTTTGTTGTCATATGAATATTCTTTAGAAAAGTTGAAGAAAATGTGGGCTATTATACGGTAAATTTAACCGTTAGCCCACATTGAAGAAGTAAAAAGTGCGGTGAAAATTTTCGCTGTTTTTAATGCGCTTCATCCCAATTATCGCCGACACCCACATCGACAATTAACGGCACGCAGAGTTGCGCCGCGCTTTCCATTAAGGATTTGATGCGTTGCCCGTATTCCTCCGTTTTTTCCGACCGCACTTCGAACACTAATTCATCATGCACCTGCATAATCATATAAATATCAGGATCATGGCGGATTTCACGGTCGATCGCAATCATCGCCCGTTTGATAATATCCGCCGCAGTGCCTTGCATCGGTGCGTTAATCGCCACCCGTTCCGCGCCTTTACGTCGCATAGCGTTGGCAGAATGAATATCGGGTAGATACAAGCGCCGACCGAACAGGGTTTCTACGTAGCCTTGCACTTTGGCTTTTTGCTGAATATCCTGCATAAAGGTTTGCACTGCGGGGTAGCGTTGAAAATATAACTCCATATATTTTTGCGCTTCACCGCGCGCAATACCGAGCTGGCGGGATAACCCGAATGCGGACATACCGTAAATTAAACCGAAGTTAATGGCTTTGGCGCTACGGCGTTGTTCGGCAGTGACCTGCTCCAACGGCAAACCGAAAATCTCGGCGGCAGTGGAACGGTGAATATCTTTGCCCTCGCTAAATGCGCCGGTCAGTCCTTGATCTTGGGATAAATGCGCCATAATCCGCAGCTCGATTTGTGAATAGTCGGCGGCGAGAATTTTAAACCCGTCTCGCGGTACAAAAGCTTGACGGATACGTCGCCCTTCTTCGTTGCGAATCGGGATATTTTGTAAATTCGGATCGCTTGAAGACAGTCGTCCCGTTGCGGTTACGGCTTGATGGTAAGAAGTATGCACGCGTCCCGTTCGTTCGTTGATCTGTTGCGGCAATTTATCGGTGTAAGTAGATTTGAGTTTACTTAAACCGCGGTGTTCTACCAATAATTTCGGTAACTCGTGATTGTAAGCCAGTTCTTCCAGCACTTCTTCGTTGGTGGAAGGAGCGCCTTTCGGTGTTTTTTGCAATACCGGCAAGCCCAACTTGTCAAACAGAATTTCCTGTAATTGTTTGGTGGAAGCCAAATTAAACGGCTCACCCGCCAATTGATAAGCCTGTTGTTCGAGCTCACTTAATCTTTGACTGATTTCATCCGATTGTTTTAACAAGGCTTCGGCGTCAATTAATACGCCGTTACGTTCAATATGGGAAAGTACGCTGACCAACGGCATTTCCATTTCTTCAAACAATGTTCGCAAAGCGGGTTCTTGCGTCAAATTCCGCCATAAGGTCTGGTGCAGCTTCATCGTGACATCGGCGTCTTCCGCCGCATACTCGGCAGCCTGCGGGATGTCGATTTTATCAAAAGTGAGCTGCGTTTTTCCTTTGCCGGCAATGTGCTCGAATGCAATGGTTCGATGTCCCAAATAACGCAATGCAAGATCGTCCATATTGTGTCGTCCCGTGCTGTTCAGCACATAAGATTCCAGCATAGTATCGAAGGTAACGCCCTGCATTTGAATGCCGTTATTGGCAAAAACGGTGATGTCGTATTTGATATTCTGCCCGATTTTTTTTATCTGCGGATTTTCCAATAAAGGTTGTAAACGACGCAGACAATCGGTTTTATCCAACTGATTCGGCGCCAAAGCAAAAACGTTTTCCTCCGTCACTTCGGGCTCGGCGAATAAATCCGCTTGTTGCGGTTGCACACTGACCGTCTGCTTATGGGCAAGGGGAATGTAGCACGCCTCACCGTTTGCTAAGGCAAAAGAGATACCGACCAAATTTGCCTGCATAGCGTCCAACGCATCGGTTTCCGTATCCACCGCCACGCATTCCGCGCGATTGATTTGTGCAATCCAACGGGTTAATTGCGCCTCGGTCGTGACGGTTTCATATAAAGCGCGGTCGATTTTAATCGCGTTTTTAACCGCACTTTCCGCCGTAGGCATAGACGGAACGGACGCTGTCGCTTGATAACGATTGACTTTCACCGTAGGCTCCGGCTGCGTCACCGAGCTGGTACCGTTCATAGCTTCCGCCAACCATTTTTTAAATTCATAGCGGGCGAAATTTTCGATTAACGCGTCTTTATTCGCCGTACCGATATGTAACTGTTCCGCCGTAATATCCAGTTCCACGTCGGTTTTAATGGTCGCCAACAGATAAGATAAATCCGCATCCGCTTTAGCTTTCGCCAATTTATCGCCTAATTTTTTCGCTCCGCGAATCGGCAGTTCGGCGACTTTATCCAAATTAGCGTAAATCGCCGCCATACTGCCGATCCCTTGCAATAAACCGAGTGCGGTTTTTTCTCCCACACCGCTGACACCGGGAATGTTATCGGAGCTGTCGCCCATTAACGCCAAATAATCAATAATCAATTCGGGCGGGATGCCGTATTTTTCAATCACGCCGGCGCGATCCAACAGCGTATTGTTCATGGTGTTAATCAGCATAATATTATCGTCCACCAACTGCGCCATATCCTTATCACCGGTGCTGATCAACACTTTTTTACCCTGTCGTGAGGCCTGCACCGCGAGGGTGCCGATCACATCGTCGGCTTCCACGCCTTCAATCACCAATAAGGGAATGCCCAGCGCTTGAATAATATTGTGCAAAGGCTGGATTTGGCGGCGTAAATCGTCGGGCATCGGCGGACGATGGGATTTATATTGCTCGAACATTTCATCGCGGAACGTTTTTCCTTTGGCGTCGAACACCACCGCAATATGGCTCGGTTGCACTTGCGCAATCAGGCTTTTCAGCATATTTAACACGCCGTACATTGCGCCCGTCGGCTCGCCCAAAGAATTACTGAGCGGCGGAAAAGCGTGAAACGCACGGTATAAATAAGAGGAACCATCCACTAACACAAGGGGATTTTCGGCGATTTTAGGCATAGCAATCTCGTTTTAAACTGTTATAAATGGAAGGCATTATAACGTAATTTGACGGGCTGACCAATTTTGACCGGGAAGAATGCGGTATAACAAAAAAGTGCGGTCAAAATTTTAATTGAAATTTCGACCGCACTTTTATTGTGTTAAGCGATAAATTCGGATTAATCGTCCATATAACCCAAACTGCGTAAAGCGCGTTCGTCATCCGCCCAGCCGGATTTGACTTTTACCCACAGTTCAAGATGCACTTTATTGTCAAACAAACGTTCCATATCGGCGCGCGCTTCAGTGCCGATGGTTTTGATTTTTTGCCCCTGATGACCGACAACCATTTTCTTTTGCCCTTCACGCTCGACTAAAATCAACCCGTTGATTTCATAGGTGCCGCGTTCGTTCACTTTAAATTGTTCGATTTCTACCGTCACCGAATAAGGCAGCTCTTCGCCCATAAAACGCATTAATTTTTCACGGATGATTTCCGATGCCATAAAACGTTGCGAACGATCCGTTACATAATCTTCAGGGAAATGATGTACGCCTTTTTTCAAAGAACTACGCACAATTTTTTGCAGATTATGCACGTTGTTGCCGCGTTGGGCGGAAATCGGTACGATTTCGGCAAAATTGAATTTGGCGCTTATTTCGGTAATAAAAGGCAATAAATCGTCTTTATTTTTTACATTATCGATTTTGTTGATCGCCAATACGACGGGTGCTTTCGCCTGACGTAATTTGTTCAGCACCATTTCATCGTCGGCATTCCAATGTGTGCCGTCCACGACGAAGATGATTAAATCCACTTCGCCGATAGCACTGCTGGCGGCTCGGTTCATCAAACGGTTGATGGCGCGTTTTTCTTCAATATGCAATCCCGGCGTATCCACATAAACCGCCTGATACGCGCCTTCGGTATGAATACCCACAATGCGGTGACGCGTAGTTTGCGCTTTGCGTGATGTAATGGAGATTTTTTGCCCTAAAATTTTGTTTAACAGGGTAGATTTACCTACATTCGGTCGCCCGACGATTGCGATAAAACCGCAGTAGGTTTCCTGATTTGCCTGTTGTACAGGCGTTGTATCGAGTGTTGTTTCCGTCATTTAATATCCAGTTTGATTAAAATTTGTTCCGCCGCCGCCTGTTCCGCTTTTCGACGGCTGCTTCCTTTACCGATAAACGTCCCTTCCAAATTCGGCACGTTGCATTCTACGGTAAAGCTTTGGCAATGCGCTTCGCCTTTAATATCGGTGACATGATAAGCGGGCAATGCCAAACGGCGACCCTGTAAATATTCCTGTAAACGGGTTTTGGCATCTTTTTGATTTTCACCCGGTTTGATTTCCAACAGCAGGGGTTGGTACCATTGGCGGACGATTTGTGTGGTGACAGATAAATTGCTATCCAACGACATCGCACCGATAATGGCTTCTACGCAATCGGCTAAAATGGATTCGCGACGGAAACCGCCGCTTTTCAATTCTCCCTGACCGAGCGCGATATAATCGCCCAGTTCAAAACGGCGGGCTAAAACGGCTAAAGTCGGTTCGCGCACTAAAGTTGCCCGCATACGGCTTAATTCCCCTTCGTTACAACGGGGAAATTGATGATACAAGGCTTCCGCAATGCTTAAATTTAAAATGGCGTCACCTAAAAATTCAAGGCGTTCGTTATGTTTGGTCGCCGCGCTGCGATGCGTTAATGCTTGTTGTAACAAAGCAAGATCTTTGAATTGATAACCGATCTTGCTTTGTAATCTGTCTAATTGATTCATATTTATTGAATTTTTGTAAAGAAACGTTCGGTACGGATGCCGGTCGGCCACTCGTTTTGTTTCTTATCCAAACTTAACCAAATATAAGTGGCTTTCCCCACGATATTTTGTTCGGGAACAAATCCCCAAAAGCGACTGTCTTCACTGTTATTGCGGTTATCACCCATTACAAAATATTCGTTTTCCGGTACGACCCATTCGGTAACATAGTCTTCACGTTTAGCATAATCGTGATAACGGAAGCCCTCGGAAACCGGTTCCGGATACCAGTGAATCAAATGGGAAACGCTGCCGTTTTCCGTTACTTCCAACGGACTAGGTCCATACATCAAACTGCCGTCTCGGTTTCTGCCGATCACAAATTGAAACGCTTTGTTCTCTTTCGGTTCGCTGTATTCAAACTCTTTCACCGTACAATTTTCAGTACATTCTTTACCGTTATTGCCGTATATTACGGTGAGTTTGCGATCCACTTCGTTATAGATTACACGATCACCGCCGATACCGACGATACGTTTGATGTAATCGATATTCGGCTGTTGCGGCGCTTTAAAGACGATTACATCGCCACGCTGCGGTTTGCCGGTTTCAATCAGGGTGTTTTGAAAAACCGGATCTTTAATGCCGTAAGCGTATTTTTCCACCACTAAAAAATCACCGATACGCAACGTCGGCTCCATTGACGGAGACGGAATCTGAAAGGGCTCAAAAACAAAAGAGCGCAAAATCAGGACGAACGCCAACACCGGAAATAACGAAGAAACAAACTCCGAGCCTTCGGAAATCGGTTCGATTTGACGTTTTTCTTCTTCCGTCAATTCCTTTCCGCTACGCTGTTCGGCACGCGCCACCTGTCTGGCGCGTTTCGGCAACACGGAAAAACGGTGATAACACCATAAAACGCCGGAAAGTGCGGTCAAAATAATTAACAAAATCGAAAAAGTATTCGGCAATGCAAAATAATCCAACACCTTCCATAAAATAAAGCAGACGACTAATAAAATCGGCAGAAAAAAGTTCGACATTATATTCCCTTAGTTATTTGTCTTTTCCTACGTGTAAAATGGCTAAAAACGCTTCCTGCGGCACCTCGACGTTACCCAGTGATTTCATTCGTTTTTTCCCTTCTTTTTGCTTTTGCAACAGTTTTTTCTTACGACTGACATCGCCGCCGTAACATTTCGCCAACACGTTTTTACGCAGTTGTTTCACTGTCGAGCGGGCGATAATGTGGTTGCCGATTGCCGCTTGAATAGCGATATCAAATTGCTGACGCGGAATCAATTCGCGCATTTTTTCCACCAATTCGCGTCCGCGATAAGGGGCGTTGTCCTTATGCACGATTAACGCCAATGCGTCCACCCGCTCGCCGTTGATCATAATGTCCACGCGCACCATATCCGCCGCTTGGAAACGTTTAAAACCGTAATCCAAGGAAGCGTAACCGCGCGAGGTGGATTTGAGACGATCAAAGAAATCCAACACCACTTCGCCCATCGGAATTTCATAGGTTAACGCCACTTGGTTGCCGTGATACACCATATTGGTTTGTACGCCGCGTTTTTCCACGCAAAGCGTGATAACATTGCCTAAATAATCCTGCGGTAACAACATATTACATTCCGCAATCGGCTCACGAATTTCGGCAATATTGTTTAACGCCGGCAATTTGGACGGACTGTCCACATACAGAATCTCGCCGTTGGTAAGCTCCACTTCGTAAACTACGGTCGGCGCAGTGGTGATTAAATCCAAATCATACTCGCGTTCCAAACGTTCCTGAATGATCTCCATATGCAATAAGCCCAAGAAACCGCAACGGAAACCGAAGCCGAGCGCCGTGGAGTTTTCCGGCTCGTAGAAAAGAGACGCATCATTCAAACTTAGTTTACCCAAGGCATCGCGGAAGGCTTCATAATCATCGGAGCTAATCGGGAATAAGCCGGCGTAAACTTGCGGTTTGACTTTTTTGAAGCCCGGTAACACTGAAGCGGCAGGATTATGATGCGAAGTCAAGGTATCACCGACAGGCGCGCCTAAAATGTCTTTAATCGCACAGACCACCCAACCGACTTCGCCGCAATTTAATACGGTCGTATCCACTTGTTTCGGCGTGAAAATCCCCAAACGGTCAACGTTGTAAGACTGACCGGTGGACATCACTTTGATTTTATCGCCTTTGCGTAAGGTGCCGTTTTTCACCCGCACCAAAGAAACCACGCCCAAGTAGTTGTCAAACCAAGAGTCGATAATCAATGCCTGTAACGGCGCATTAGGATCCCCCTCCGGCGCGGGAATTTTGGCAACGATTTCTTCCAAAACGTCTTCAATGCCCAAACCGGTTTTTGCCGAGCAACGCACCGCTTCAATGGCATCAATGCCGACAATATCTTCAATTTCTTCGGCGACGCGCTCGGGTTCGGCGGCAGGCAAATCGATTTTGTTTAAAATCGGCACCACTTCCAAATTCATTTCAATCGCGGTGTAACAGTTGGCAAGAGTTTGCGCCTCTACGCCCTGTCCCGCATCCACAACCAACAGCGCCCCTTCGCAAGCGGCTAAGGAACGGGAGACCTCATAGGAAAAATCCACGTGTCCCGGCGTATCGATAAAGTTCAGTTGATAGGTTTCGCCGTTTTTGGCTTGATAGTTTAAGGTGACGCTTTGCGCTTTAATGGTGATGCCGCGCTCACGTTCCAAATCCATGGAGTCCAACACCTGTTCCGCCATTTCACGATCGGACAAACCGCCGCAGGTTTGAATTAGGCGGTCGGATAAAGTGGATTTACCGTGGTCAATATGGGCAATAATTGAAAAGTTACGAATGTTCTTCATGCTAAATAGTTGCTTTACTCAATTTGTTATTTTTATGAAAAAATTAATCGGGGAATTGTACCTGAAACCGCTTAAAATCGCTAGAAGTATTGAAAAAGGCTTGAAAATCAAAGGGTAAATCATATCGTTGCTTAATTATCGAATAATCATCAACAAGTTACTGACAATATGAAAAGTGCGGTCAAAAAACACTGAATTTTTTGACCGCACTTTTTATATCAATTAACCGATAGAAGAAATTACACGCCGTACTGTTGCTGATACGCCTGCATCAACGGCAAATACTGACGATAATTTTCGTCCTGCGCGATAAAACGCATTAAATCGTCCAGTTCGATAATGGACAACACTTTGCATTGATAGTCGCGTTCCACTTCCTGAATGGCTGATAATTCGCTTTTGCCTTTTTCTTTGCGGTTTAACGCAATGACTACGGCGCTTAGCTGCGCTTGGTTGGCGGCAATCAAATCCATCGCTTCACGAATCGCAGTGCCGGCGGTGATCACATCGTCCACCAGCAAGACCTTGCCCTGCAACGGGCTACCGATTAAATTACCGCCTTCACCGTGATCTTTCGCTTCTTTACGGTTAAAACACACCGGTTTATCTACGCCGAACCGATTGAATAACGCCACGGAAACCGTGGTACCGATAGGAATACCTTTATATGCCGGTCCGAAAATAACGTCGTAATCCAGTTTATTGTCCTCAATCGCCGCCGCATAAAATTCCCCCAAACGGGCCAAATCCGCTCCGGTATTAAACAATCCCGCATTAAAAAAATAAGGACTAATCCGCCCTGATTTCAGGGTAAACTCGCCGAATTTCAAGACATTACGACTTAGTGCGAACTTAATAAACTCAATTTTATAATCTTGCATAACGGCATCCTTATTCCGCTAACGCCTGACGCTGTGCAGCAAAGATAATATTACAACCCTGTTTCGCCAAATCCAGTAATGCCAGCAATTCTTCGTGGCTAAAAGGTTCCCCCTCCGCAGTGCCTTGCACTTCGATCATCCGACCGTCTTCCGTCATCACTACGTTCATATCCGTTTCGGCGGCGGAATCTTCCACATATTCCAAATCACAAACCGCCTGACCGTCAACGATGCCGACCGAAACTGCCGCCACCAATCCTTTAATCGGATTGGTTTTTAACGTACCGTTTTCCATCAGCACATTCACCGCATCAATCAACGCCACGCAAGCGCCGGTAATGGATGCCGTCCGCGTGCCGCCGTCCGCTTGAATAACATCGCAATCCAAAGTAACGGAACGTTCGCCGAGCGCCTCCAAGTCGATCATCGCTCTTAAAGAACGGGCGATCAAACGCTGAATTTCCATCGTGCGTCCGCCTTGTTTGCCTTTTGCCGCCTCACGTTGCATACG
>JBHBXR010000040.1:0-2544 GCA_041795785.1 Mesocricetibacter sp. | reverse complement strand
TTTACCCGGTTGGCAAGCAGATGAAATTATTCACGCTTTCTTATATCACTATCGGCAAAAAACATCCTGTAGCTTTGACGGTCTTCGCTATTTTGTTGCGACGGCAATATTACGGTTAGGGGCGGAACCATTCCGTAAACGCTCCGTAGATTGGGAACAATATACATTGCAATTGTTACAACAAGCTGAAGATGTACTGAGCAAAACGGATGATCAATTTGTCGTTCATAGTGAAAAACAGATCGATTTATCCGCAGATCCTATCCTGTATACATTAACGAACCATACCGAAATGCAAACATTATTGATGAATGCACTTCCGCCTTCTGAGCAAGGTATCGTAGAAACCGTTTCGTTAAAGCGTTACAAAGTGGGACGTAGAGCATTAATCGATTACGAAGTCGGCACCGATAATCAAACAAGAAAATGTATTATCGGTAAATATCGCAGTAAGGGATTGGATAAACGTTCTTATACGATTCAACAAGCGCTGTGGAGTAAAGGATTTAATGATACGGCGCATGTGAGTGTGCCGGAGCCGTTAGGAATATTGGTTGAACAACACACTTGGTTGCAACACAAAGTGAACGGTCGAAGCCTCGGTGAAATGCTGATACCGGGAAATGCACGTTTAGAATTTCTCGGCAATCAAGTTGCTAATGCATTAAATGCTTTACATAAAAGCCATGTCGCCCAAATGTTGGATCTGCCGGTCTGGACGCCGTTACATGAGTTGGACATTCTTCGTGATCGTTTAAGCCAAGCTCAGACATTATTACCTCAGTGGGCTGCTCGCATTGCGTCGGTACTTTCTCATTGTGAGCAATTAGTTAATCGGTTAACGGAAGTACCTTTCGTCTCGGTTCATCGGGATTTTTATCAAGATCAAATTCTAGAACGAAACGGTCTGCCGGGTCAGATGGTTTTACTGGATTTGGATTTGGTTTGCCAAGGTCCGGCAGCATTGGATGCGGGAAATTATCTTGCGCATATTCAAGAGTTTGCATTACGTAACTATGCGGATATTAACGCATTAAAGGTACATGAACATGCCTTTTTACAGCGTTTTTTAACTGAGAGTGAAACCTCATGTTTGCAAGATATTGAAATTTACTTAACGCTTTCGTTAGCCCGTCACATTTATATCAGTACCTTGTTTCAAGAACGTCTTCATACGACAGAAATATTACTTAACGTCTGTGAAGAACGGCTGAGAAAACAGTTGAATAAATGAAGTTTAGGGTAACACCGTTCGGTATAACCTAACAATAAAAATGCAAGCACGTTCTAATAAAATAACCTAAGAAAGAGGAAAAGTATGAAAATTACAGTAGTCGGTGCCGGTTATGTCGGTATTTCTAATGCCATTTTGTTGGCTCAACAGCATGAAGTGACTTTATTGGATATCAGTCCTGAGAAAGTGGAAATGATTAACCGAAAAGTCTCTCCGCTTCAAGATACGGAAATCAGTGAATACTTGGCAACAAAAACGTTAGATTTACATGCTACGGTTGATGCCGAGCAAGTCTACAAAGATGCGGAATTCATTATTATTGCAACGCCGACGGATTATGATCCGGAAACCAATTACTTTAATACCCCCTCGGTAGAATCCGTATTAGAAGCCGCTATTGCACGAAATCCAAAGGCATATCTAATTATTAAGTCAACGATTCCGGTCGGCTTCACCCAAAAAATGCGTGAAAAATTTAATACCGATCGTATTATTTTTTCACCGGAATTTTTACGTGAAAGCAAGGCGTTGTATGACAATTTGCATCCGTCTCGTATTGTCGTCGGTGATTGCAATGCAGCGGCGGAAAAATTCGCTCATATGTTACGTGATTGCAGTCTGTCACCGAATGCGCCGATTATTCTGACAAACCCGACGGAAGCGGAGTCGATCAAATTATTTGCCAATACTTATTTAGCATTGCGGGTTGCTTTCTTTAATGAACTGGACTCTTTTGCGGCAACCTTCGGTTTGGACACCCAACATATTATTGACGGAGTTTCAACCGATCCCCGTATCGGAACGCATTATAATAATCCATCATTCGGTTATGGCGGTTATTGTTTACCGAAAGATACGAAGCAGTTATTAGCGAATTATCAAAATATTCCGCAAAATTTAATCAGTGCGATTGTAGAGTCTAACCGCACCCGAAAAGATTTTATTGCAAACGAAATACTGAAGAAAAAACCGTCCGTTGTCGGAGTTTACCGGTTAACCATGAAATCCGGTTCGGATAATTTCCGCAGTTCCAGTATTCAAGGGGTGATGAGACGAATTAAAGAGAAAGGCGTATCTGTCATTGTGTATGAACCTGAATATAAAGGCGAAGAATTCTTCCAATCTCAAGTGATTAACGACCTAAATACCTTTAAGCAACAAGCCGACGTTATTTTGGCCAATCGAATTACCGATGATTTGGAAGATGTGTTGGATAAAGTATATACCCGTGATCTCAAAGGCAGCGACGTGTAAATAATCTTTAAGATCAACACATCTTGGCATAGCCGACAACAACACCAATAAAAATT
>JBHBXR010000039.1:0-3713 GCA_041795785.1 Mesocricetibacter sp. | reverse complement strand
TGACCTTGTGATTCAATTAATGCTTTCGGTACGATTTTGATGATGGTTAAACGTTCTTTGAATAACGCAAACGGATATTTCAATTTGAATTCGACTACTTTGTCATCAACCGCTTTAACAGATTGGATAAACGGAATGAATTGTGCAAAGAGTGATTTAGTGTTCGGGTCTAAGACACGTTCGAATGAGAATACCACATCGGCGGTAGTAACCGGCGCGCCATTGTGGAATACCGCACCGTCACGCAAAGTAACACGGTAAGTCACATCATCCACTTTTTCAGGTTCTTTAGCGGCAAGGGCTAAATACGGCTGACGGGTTGCCGGGTGTAAATCCACCAAGCCTTCAAAAATGTGAAGGTTCGCCGCCATGGATGACGCACCTGTTGAGCTCATCGGGTCAAAACCGGTTGAAATCGGATAAGCAATACCCGCTTCAATGGTTGAACCTTTTGCCGGAGCAGCAAATGCTTGAGATGAAAAAGTGCCCAATGTGCCACTGAATGCAAAACCGGCACCGACGCCCGCCATTAATTTCATAAAACCACGGCGGGATTCATTAAGTTTGATATGCTTAGCCATACTAAACGCTCCTATTTATGTTTGGATAATCATTGTTTTACAGATAATAAATGTTTGTTACGGAATCAATCACTTCCAACAACCAGCGATAAACCAATAAAACAAGCATTAAAATTCTTCCCTTTCCAAAAATGAAGTGTTTTAATCAAAACATCAACAAAAAATGGAATGAATTTATCATAACAGTTAAACCGTCACTGTCAATAAATAGGTTGGTATGAGAATTTACATTTGTGATCTATATCACGAAAGGAAACAAAAAAACGTCAAACGAAAAGATTACTGGAGATTGATTTTATCTTCTGTCCGATATAAAAGCAAAGCGCATAAAGTGCGGTCGGTTTTTCTCTTATTTTATGTCACTGTTTCCCGTATAAACGGGCTGAAAAACGCCGTAAAAATCGACCGCACTTTGCTTATGCGATAAAAGTGCGGTCTCTTTTTAGTTTAAATTAGTAAGTACTGGTACTTGTCGTAGTGCGACTTGCCCGTTTACGATCCACTTCGGTGAGTAATTTTTTACGTACGCGAATCGAACTCGGCGTCACTTCCACCAACTCGTCATCGTCAATAAACTCCAATGCCTGTTCAAGACTAAAACGCACCGGCGGCACCAATACCACGGCTTCGTCTTTACCCGACGCACGCATATTGGTCAGTTTTTTACCTTGCAAACAGTTCACGGTTAAATCGTTGGAACGGCTGTGAATACCGATTACCTGTCCTTCATACACTTCGGCGCCGTGATCGATCATCAAACGCCCGCGCTCCTGCAAACCGTATAAGGCATAAGCCAAAGCCTTGCCCGTTGCGTTGGAAATTAATACGCCGTTTTTACGCTGCCCGATTTCGCCCGCTTTGACATCGTCATAATGACTAAAACTGGAATATAACAAGCCTGTGCCTGAGGTCATGGTCATAAATTCATTACGGAAACCGATTAAACCGCGACTTGGGATCACATATTCCAAACGGGTGCGTCCTTTGCCGTCCGGTATCATATCTTTTACTTCGCCTTTACGAATACCGAGCGCTTCCATCACGGCACCTTGGTGCTGCTCTTCAATATCAATGGTCACCTGTTCGAACGGCTCCTGTTTACGACCGTCCGCTTCTTTGAAGATAACTTTCGGACGGGATACCGCCAGTTCGTAACCTTCACGACGCATATTTTCGATCAATACCGACAAGTGCAACTCACCGCGTCCCGATACGCGAAATTCGTCCGGGTTAGCCGTTTCTTCCACACGCAACGCCACGTTATGTACCAGCTCTTTATTTAAGCGTTCTAAAATCTGACGTGAAGTAACGAATTTTCCTTCTTTACCGCAAAACGGCGAAGTATTCACGCAGAAGAACATGGTTACCGTCGGCTCGTCCACACTGAGCGGCGGCAAGGCTTCCACATTGTTGATGTCACAAAGGGTATCGGAAATATTCAGCTCGCCCAAACCGGTTAGGGCAATAATATCGCCTGCACAGGCAACATCCGCTTCATAACGTTGTAACCCCAAATGTCCCAACACTTGCCCGATTTTACCGTTACGGGTTTTGCCGTTGCTGTCGATAATGGTAATGGTCTGATTCGGTTTTACCGAGCCGCGTTTAATACGCCCGATACCGATAACGCCCACATAATTATTGTAATCCAGTTGGGAAATTTGCATTTGAAACGGTGCGTTCAGTTCCACTTTCGGCAGTTCCACATATTTCACGATAGCTTCAAACAACGGCGTCATATCCGGTGCCAGCTCTTCATGTTCCAACCCTGCTACGCCCAGTAAGGCGGAAGCATAAATAATCGGGAAATCCAGCTGCTCGTCCGTAGCGCCCAAATTTACGAATAAATCGAACACTTGATCCACGACCCAATCAGGACGCGCACCCGGACGATCCACTTTGTTAATCACCACAATCGGTTTCAAGCCGTGAGCAAAGGCTTTCTGCGTAACAAAACGGGTTTGCGGCATCGGGCCGTCAAACGCATCGACAATCAATAAAACGGAATCCACCATTGAAAGCACACGTTCCACTTCACCGCCGAAATCCGCGTGTCCCGGCGTGTCAACAATATTAATACGGTAATCGTTCCAATTAATTGCCGTATTTTTCGCCAAAATAGTAATGCCACGCTCTTTTTCCAAATCGTTGGAATCCATTACGCGTTCATCTGCGTCACCGCGCGTTTCGCCTAAGGTACCGGATTGTTGTAATAGTTTGTCAACCAATGTGGTTTTGCCGTGGTCAACGTGTGCGATAATTGCGATGTTACGCAATTTATTGATGTCTAATTCTGCCATTGAAAATTTCTTAATTATTTAATATATAAGGGAATATCTTTTAATAAATTTCGTTTTATGCTTAGATAATGAACGAAAGGGCGCTGATTATACAACTTTTTATATATGTGAGCTATTAAATAATGTGCGGAAATAGGATAAAATTCTCCTCTTTGAAAGACTAAATTATTTTTGCTTTAGAGGATCTCCCCATGACTAATTCAGCCGCCATCGCCAATGTAGCTAAACTTATCGACGAACATGATATTAAATTCGTCCTGCTCCGTTTCACCGATATTAAAGGTAAGGAACACGGCGTTTCTTTGCCTGTCAGCCTTGTTGCTCACGATCTTGAAGATTTGTTTGAAGACGGAAAAATGTTCGACGGTTCCTCCGTTGAGGGTTGGAAAGCCATCAACAAAGCCGATATGCTGTTAATGCCGATTGCCGAAAGTGCGGTTGTCGATCCCTTTGCTCAGATCCCGACTTTATCCCTTCGTTGCAGTATTTACGAGCCGACCACTATGCAAAGCTATGATCGCGATCCGCGCTCCATCGCTATGCGTGCGGAAAATTATTTAAAATCCACCGGCATTGCCGACAGCGTCTTGTTCGGACCGGAACCCGAATTCTTCCTGTTCGACGATGTGCGTTTCAACGTGAGCATGAACGCCAATTCCTATCAAGTGGACGATATTGAAGCGGCTTGGAACACCAATAAAAAATACGAAGACGGCAACAATGCTTACCGTCCGCTGAAAAAAGGCGGCTACTGCGCCGTATCGCCGATTGATAGCGCGCACGACATTCGTTCCGAGATGTGTTTGATTTTAGAAGAAATGGGCTTAGTGAT
>JBHBXR010000038.1:0-6023 GCA_041795785.1 Mesocricetibacter sp. | reverse complement strand
GTTTCGGATCGGGCTTCGCAGGGTGTTTATCCGGATCAAGGCATTCCCGAATTACAGGCTTGGCTGGAAGCGGCGCTGACAGAACCTTTTGCCGTGGAAACCCGACTGATTCCCGATGAGCAGGCTGAAATTGAGAAGACCCTTTGCGAACTGGTGGATCAACATCATTGCCATTTAGTGCTGACTACCGGCGGCACCGGGCCGGCAAAGCGGGATGTCACGCCGGATGCAACCTTAGCCGTTGCCGATCGTGAAATGCCCGGTTTCGGCGAGCAAATGCGCCAAGTCAGTTTGCATTTTGTACCGACGGCGATTTTATCCCGTCAAGTGGGCGTGATTCGCAAAAACAGCCTGATTTTGAATTTGCCCGGTCAGCCGAAAGCAATTAAAGAAACCTTGGAAGGGGTAAAAGACGAACACGGCAACGTGCTGGTTAAAGGCATTTTCTCCGCTGTTCCTTATTGCTTGCAGCTGATCGACGGCATTTATATTGATACCAAACCCGAGATCATCGAAAGTTTCCGCCCGAAATCCGCCCGTCGTTAAAAGTGCGGTCGGATTTTAAGGTGTTTTTTATAAAAATAAAAAGGATGTAATATGAAAAAAATCGAAGCCATTATCAAACCCTTCAAACTGGACGATGTGCGTGAAGCGCTGTCCGATGTGGGCATTATGGGCATGACGGTGACCGAAGTACGCGGATTCGGACGTCAAAAGGGACATACGGAATTATACCGCGGAGCGGAATATATGGTGGACTTTTTGCCGAAGGTGAAATTGGAAGTCGTCGTATTGGACGAACAATTGGATCAATGTATCGAAGCCATTATGGAAACCGCGCAAACGGGAAAAATCGGCGACGGAAAAATTTTCGTGTATGATGTGGAGCGGGTGATTCGCATCCGCACCGGCGAAGAAAACGAAGATGCCGTTTAACAGCCGCTAACACCATTTTTTACGACACTTTAGAGAGGAAGAAGATGAAAAAAATTTATTATTTATTTGCTATGTTAGCAATGGGTTTATGCGTAACCAACGGAGCATTGGCGAATGTTAAAGCGGAAATGATGACAATGAACCGCTATGTCAATGCGGTGGCGAGAGCGCAAACCGCAGAAGAATTGCAACAGGCTGCGCAGAGTTTGCGCGAAGCGGCGATACAGGCACAGGCGAAAAAGCCTTCCTCGGTCAATTCTGAAAATTTGCAAGGTTATCAACAAGGTATGCAACATTTCATTGATACGGTCGGTCAAATCGAACAGCTGGCGAAACAAGGAAAACTGGATGAAGCGCGCGAACTAAGCAAAAAGTTGCAAGATTTGAAAAAAGAATATCATGCCAAATATAAATAAAGTGCGGTTGGTTTTATGACAAAAAATGCTTCTTTATTACAGTTTTTAATCGGCTTTGCCGCGATAATTGTGATTTTGGCGGGAATAAAAATGTCCGGCGAAATCATCGTTCCTTTTTTAATGTCGCTGTTTATTGCAATTATTTGCTCGCCGTTAATCAAATTTATGACGCAACGTAACGTGCCGCACTGGCTGGCGATTACGATTTTATTCTTATTGATAGTCTTGATATTTTTCTTTTTGTTAGGATTAATCAATAGTTCTATCCGAGAGTTTACCCAATCCATGCCGCAATATCGGGCATTGTTATCGGAGCGTTTGAATGATGTAATGGCACTAACGCAGAAATGGAATATTCCGCTGACTATTCAACGTGATGAGCTTTTGGAGAAGTTTGACCCGAGTTCGATTATGAATTTTGCCAGCCGTGTACTGCTGAATTTATCGAATGTAGTCTCTAATGCTTTCGTATTGATTTTAGTAGTGATTTTTATGTTACTTGAAGCACCGACGGCAAAACGTAAAGTCGCCTTAGCATTGAGTAACAATTCATTGGATCGTACTCAGGAAGAGTTGCATATCGATCGTATTTTACAAGGTGTTATCCGTTATCTCGGCGTAAAAACCGTGATTAGTTTATTGACCGGATTCTGTGTTTGGGTTCTGCTTGAAGTGGCGGGCGTACAGTATGCGGTGCTATGGGCGACATTAAGTTTTCTGTTTAACTATATTCCCAATATCGGCTCAATAATTGCCGCCATTCCGATTATTTTGCAAGCATTGCTGTTAAACGGCTTTTCCGTCGGTTTCGGCGTTACTGTCGGTGTGATTGCGATTAATATGGTAATCGGTAATATTCTAGAGCCTAAAATGATGGGGCGGACGCTCGGATTATCGACTCTGATTGTGTTTCTTTCTCTTTTATTCTGGGGATGGCTGTTGGGGACGGTCGGAATGTTGTTGTCCGTACCGCTGACGATGGCGTTGAAAATCGCCTTGGAAGCCAGTCCGAATACAATTCGTTATGCGGCATTATTGGGCGATATTGCCGAAGAAAGTGTTGTCGAAACCAGTATTTCTGAAGAACCTATTAGCGAGAAGAATACGCCGGCGGAAGCTAAAGATTCATAAATAAAACGGCGTTTAACCCGACCGCACTTTATAGTGATGATAAAGTGCGGTCGTTTTTTATGGCGTTTTGTAAAAAGAAGCGACGCGTTTACTCGTTCTCAATTTGAATTTGGCACATTTTCATTGCCTGCAACGCAGTTTGATGGCTTTGCGGCGTCACGCCGGCGCAGCAGGCAGCATCCACAATAATCTTGCTTTCAGGCAAAAAGGCTTTAAACAACATCGCGTTTGAAATGACGCAAATATCCGTACATAAGCCGATTAACGTGAGACGACGAATCGGATTTTGTTGATTCAACGCTTGCAAGTGTAAGGCAAGCTCGCTGCAACCGAAAGTGGGTTTACGGAAAACATGTTGACAAAAAGGTTGTAGCGCGGCGCAAATTTGCCACCCCGTCGAACCTTCAATACAATGCGGAATCGGCAGGTTTTGCCCTTCTTGACTGTGCAAATAATCGTCGCTATGGGTATCCTGTGTGAAAAAAACTTGCCCTGAAAAACTTTTGATTTTTTCAACCGCTTTCGGCACGATTGCTTTCGCTTCCGCACTTCCTAACACACCTTCGATAAAGTCATTCTGCATATCAATCACAATTAACATATCCTGCATGGTTTTTCTCCGTTTGCCGAACACTTGTTTAAAAGTACGACACAAGCAAGGCTCTGTCAAGCACACAAAGTATGGCGACTGTTGTGCAAAGGCGGTATAAATAATCGGAATAAAAAACGCGACATTTTTTAACCGCACTTTTTTGTTTACGAAAACATTCAATGCGGAGTTGAAATTTGATTTTTTGCTCTTATATCAGGGAGGAAATTAATTTATTTGGTCAGAAGTAGGAAATAACCATGTCAAAAAATCAAGAAACCCGTGGCTTTCAATCCGAAGTCAAACAATTGTTACAATTAATGATTCATTCTCTTTATTCCAACAAAGAGATTTTTTTACGCGAGCTGATTTCCAATGCGTCGGATGCGGCGGATAAGCTGCGTTTCAAGGCGCTTTCCGCCCCCGAATTATATGAGGGCGACGGTGATTTGAAAGTCAGAATCAGCTTTGATGAGCAGAAAGGAACGCTAACCGTCAGTGATAACGGTATCGGGATGAACCGCGAACAGGTGATCGATCATTTGGGCACTATTGCGAAATCCGGTACGAAAGAGTTTTTGAGCGCACTCGGCAGCGATCAGGCGAAAGACAGCCAGTTAATCGGTCAGTTCGGGGTCGGTTTCTATTCTTCTTTCATCGTGGCGGATAAAGTCAGCGTGAAAAGTCGCGCGGCGGGTGAGGGCACGGATAAAGGCGTGCTGTGGGAATCCGCCGGTGAGGGCGAATACAGCGTGGAAGATATTGAGAAAAAAGAACGCGGTACGGAAATCACTTTGCATTTGCGTGAAGAGGAAAAAGAGTTTTTAAACGAATGGCGTTTGCGTGAAATTATCAGTAAATATTCCGATCATATCGGTTTGCCGGTGGAAATTTTAGCTAAAGAATATGATGACGAAGGCAAGGAAACCGGTGTCAAATGGGAGAAAATTAATAAAGCGCAGGCGTTGTGGACACGTTCTAAAGGCGATATCAGTGATGATGAATATAAAGAGTTTTATAAGCATATCAGCCACGATTTTGCCGATCCGTTATTGTGGGCGCACAATAGAGTAGAGGGAAATCAAGAATATACCAGTTTGCTGTATGTGCCGTCGAAAGCGCCTTGGGATTTGTTCAACCGTGAGCATAAACACGGGCTGAAACTGTATGTTCAGCGAGTGTTCATTATGGATGATGCGGAGCAGTTTATGCCGAACTATCTGCGTTTTATGCGTGGGTTAATCGACAGCAACGATTTGCCGTTGAACGTATCCCGTGAAATTCTGCAAGATAATAAAGTGACGGCGGCATTGCGTAAAGCCTTGACCAAACGTTCGTTACAAATGTTGGAAAAACTGGCGCAAGACGATAAAGAGAAATATCAGCAGTTTTGGAAAGAATTCGGTTTGGTGTTAAAAGAAGGGCCGGCGGAGGATTTCGCTAACAAAGAATCCATTGCGAAATTATTGCGTTTCGCTTCCACTCATAACGACAGCAACGAGCAAAATGTTTCTTTGCAGGACTATGCGGTGCGTATGAGAGAAGGGCAAAAAACGATTTATTACCTTACAGCCGACAGTTATGTCGCGGCGAAAAACAGCCCACATTTGGAACTGTTTAATAAAAAAGGCATTGAAGTGTTGCTGTTGTCCGATCGTATTGACGAATGGATGCTCAGTTATTTAACGGAATTTGACGGCAAGCCGTTACAAACGATCAGTAAGGCGGATCTCGATCTCGGCGATTTGGCGGATAAGGAAGAAGAGGAACAAAAAGAGCAGGATCAAGCCTTCGCTTCCTTTATCGAGCGGGTGAAAACCTTGTTGGGCGAGCGTGTGAAAGAAGTGCGTTTGACTCACCGTTTAACCGATACACCGGCTGTGGTTTCCACTGCTAACGATCAAATGACGACACAGATGGCAAAACTGTTCGCCGCCGCCGGTCAGCCGATGCCGGAAGTGAAATATACCTTTGAGTTAAATCCGGAACATCCGTTGGTGAAAAAAGTAGCGGATATCGCCGATGAACAGGCGTTCGCCGACTGGGTGGAGTTGTTATTGGAACAAGCGATGTTGGCGGAACGCGGAGCATTGGAAAATCCGAGCGCCTTTGTTAAACGGATCAATGCCTTGTTAATGTCATAATTTGCTAGGGTTTTGATGACAAGAAGCGTATAATCGCTGCTGCCGTATTAAATACGGCAGTTATTTAATCAAACCCCGTAAGGATTTATTATGAAAAAAATCGTTTTATCCGGTATGTTGTTAATGGGCGCATTGAGTGTTCAAGCGGCAGATTTTCACCCTGCCTGTGAACAATATTTCAAACAAATTGATGAAATTGTGGCACAAACGCCTGAATCGTCTAAAGAGATGATGGCGGAAGTGAAAAAACAGGTGGAAGCCAGTAAAGCGCAAATGAAACAAATGCCGATGGACGCGCAGGAACAAGGCTGCAAACAAGGTATTGAAGCATTGAAACAAATGCAGCAATAATCGTTTTTTCGTATAATCCAAAGCCGGATACATTATCCGGCTTTTCTTTTGTGCCGAATATTGAGGGGGAAAAATGACAACATTGATCGCGTGGGGCAATATTCGGCAGGATTATCCTGTCGAGCGGATTCCGTCGGATTTATTAACCGAGTCGTTATTGCGTACGCCGAATGAAAACGAACGTGTGCAAAAACGTCATCGCAGTCGTTGGATAGCGCATTTTTTGCTATGGGAACTGTGTAAAACGGCGCAAATTCCGACCGCACTTTTAGCGCAAATTTACCGTACGGCAAGCGGGCGTCCGCAGTTTCCCGTTGAACATATTGATTTTAATATCAGCCATTCGGGCGATTGGGTGGCGGTGGTGCTGAATGTCTCGAGAGATAAAAGCGCGGTGGGAATTGATATCGAATCGCCGCGTAAACAACGTAATTTTCCTGCGCTTTTGCAATATTT
>JBHBXR010000037.1:0-11258 GCA_041795785.1 Mesocricetibacter sp. | reverse complement strand
CGATGACGCGCGTCTCCCGACGCATGTCCGTATCTAATGAAGAAAGATAGATAAAGTGCGGTCAAAATTCAAGACGTTTTTTCACATTGAAAAACAAACCGAAAACCGACCGCACTTTGATTATTGGATTTAGGACACGCGCGTTATCTTTGTGATTCGCGCACTATAGTGTAATTGCCGGTTATTATCTTGCCGCAGTTAGTGCCACCGCTTGTTTGCTTAATTCGGTGATTTTTTGCCAGTCGTGGGCGGAAACCGCGTCATTCGGCAACATCCAAGAGCCGCCGACAGTGGCGACACAATCCAGTTTTAAATATTCGCCAACGTTTTTTTCCGAGATACCGCCGGTCGGGCAGAATTTTAATTGCGGCAAGGGAGCGGAAATGGCTTTGAGCGCCGCGGCTCCGCCGTTAATTTCAGCGGGAAAGAATTTAAGGTGATCGTAACCTGACTCTAATGCGCGCATCATTTCCGACGGTGTCGCCGTGCCGGGAATTAGGGCGATAGGTCCGCCGGCGGCGTGTTGTAGCAGTTTATCCGTCGCACCGGGGGAAATGGCGAATTTTGCACCGGCAGCGACCACTGCATCATATTGTTCGCAGTTAATCACCGTGCCGGCGCCGACCAATGCTTGCGGCATGGCTTCGCTGATGTGTCGGATTGCCGTAAGCGCGGACTCGGTGCGCATAGTAATTTCAAAAACGCGGATTCCGCCGTCATATAACGCTTGCGCCATAGGAACGGCATCTTCGATGTTTTTAATCACCATAACAGGTACGACGGGGGAGGCGGCAAAGATGGCTTGCGGAGATAAAATCCATTGCATAAGTAATCCTCATTAATTTGATTAACTGAATAAAATACTCGCCCCTTCTTCGGCTGAAGAGACGTTTTTTCTGAATAAAGCGAATAATTCGCGCCCGCTGTTTTGATATTCTGCGTTTAAATCCGGTTGGTATGGTGTGCGGGCGGATAAATCGCTCAGACAATGCATGGTGCCGTTTTCGGCATCAATTTCAATCATATCGCCGTTATGCAGGAAAGACAACGGTCCGCCGTTGACGGATTCGGGACAAAGATGAATGATGGACGGCACTTTGCCCGACGCGCCGGATAAACGACCGTCAGTGACTAAAAACAGACGAAAACCTTCTTCCATGACATTGCCCAAAATCGGCATTAATTTATGTAATTCCGGCATACCGCGCGCAGCAGGACCACTGTTTCTGACCACAATCACGGCGTCTTGCTTCAGTTGTTCGTTGTGATAGGCGGTGACGACATCGTCCTGTGATTCAAAGACAAGAGCCGGAGCGGTCAGTTTATAGTGTTGTGCTGCTACCGCACTGATTTTGATGATGCCACGCCCTAAGTTGCCGTCGATGACTTTTAATCCGCCTTGCGGACTGAACACCTCTTGTGCGGGAGCGATCACGTCGGCATCACGGCTGTATCGGATCGGTTTAAACAACAATTCGCCGTTTTCAAGTTGCGGTTCGCTGAAGTAATCTTCCATGCAGCCGTAGATTGGCAGTGCATCCAAGTGCAGTAAGCCGCGTTCCGCCAGTGATTTTAATAGAACGGGAACACCGCCCGCCTGATGAAATTGATTGATGTCGGCAGAACCGTTCGGATAGATTCTGGTGAGTAAGGGAACGCACTCGGATAACTGAGAAAAGTCGTCCCAAGTCAGGATCAAACCGGCTGCGCGAGCGACGGCAATCAAATGAATCGTGTGATTGGTGCTGCCGCCTGATGCTAACAAGGCAACTAAGCCGTTTACCAAACTTTTTTCATCGACAACTTTTGCTAGTGGACGGAACTCTTTGTTTTGATTGCTGATTTTTATCATATGGCGGGCAATAAACGCCGTTAAATGCGGGCGAATAGGAGAATCGACGGGAACGAAAGCGGAACCCGGTAACATTAATCCCATCGCTTCAAAGACCAATTGATTGGTGTTTGCGGTGCCGTAGAAAGTGCAGGTGCCGGAGCCGTGATAAGAAGCATTTTCCATGGCTTGTAGTTGATCTTTGCTGATCAACCCGGCGGCATATTGTTGACGGATATGTACTTTTTGTTTATTGGAAATTCCCGTACTCATCGGTCCGGTCGGTACGAACGCTGTCGGTAAATGCCCGAAGCTTAATGCGCCAATCAGCTGACCGGGGGCGATTTTATCGCAAATACCGAGCAATAAAGCGGCGTCAAAAGTGTTGTGACTTAACCCAATGGCGGTGGATTGCGCAATTAAGTCTCTGGAAAATAAGGATAAATCCATTCCTTCTTGTCCTTGTGTAATACCGTCGCACATTGCGGGAACCGCACCGGCAACTTGTGCGCTGTGTCCCGCTTGTTGCAACACACTTTTAATTTGTTGCGGATAATCGGCGTAAGGATGATGCGCACTTACCATATCGTTGTAAGCGCTGATAATACCGACATTAATGGTGGTGAAATCGAGAATATGTTGTTTTTCCTGCGGACAGCAGGTTGCGACCGCATGCGCCAAATTGCCGCAACTTAGTTTGGCGCGGGATTTTCCTGCGCCAATCTGTTGTTCAATGCTTTGTAAATATGTCTGACGTGATTTTCGACTGCGTTGCAGAATGTTATTTGTCACTTGCAAAATGTGCTTATTCATACTGTGCCTCTGGCGTGAGCAAGACGGAAAGGGGATTTGCATATAGCCTAGTTATGTTATCGGTAACAGTCAAATTTTATTTTGTATTTAGCTGGATTTAATGATTTAGATCAAAAATTAGGCTTGAATTGAAATTAAGGATGGTTTTATTATTGAATTAGATAATTTTTCATCTTTAAAACAGTGTATTTTATTGTTATCGGTAACAATTTGGGGTGAAAAGAACGAATGATAAAAGTGCGGTCGGTTTTCGGTTTATTTTTATTTTCAAAAAACCTGACGAATATTAACCGCACTTTTAGCGTAAAAGTAAGTATAAGGAACGGTAGAAAAAGTAGGGAAGACGAATAAAGCAAAAATGCTCTCATTTACGAGAGCATTTTTCATCTTATTCTTCCGAATTATCGGAGAAGCGTTCGATTCTGGCGCCTAAACCGCGCAGTTTTTCTTCAATGCGTTCATAGCCGCGATCGATGTGATAAATGCGATCGACAATCGTTGTTCCGGTGGCAATACAGCCCGCCAACACCAAACTAATGGAGGCGCGCAAATCCGTTGCCATCACTTCTGCGCCGGACAAGTGTTCAACGCCGTGACAGATTGCCGTGTTTCCTTCAATTTCCGCTTTACCGCCCATACGAATCAGTTCGGGAATGTGCATAAACCGGTTTTCGAAGATCGTTTCTTTAATCACGCTGGTACCCTCGGCAACCATATTCAATAAAGTAAATTGCGCCTGCATATCGGTCGGAAAGCCCGGATAAGGCACGGTGCGGATATTCACTGCTTTCGGACGATTGCCCAACATATCCAACGTAATGGTATTTTCCGTGACATCCACTTGCGCGCCGGCTTCGCGTAATTTATCAATTACCGCATCCAACGTGTCGGCTTTGGTGTTGCGGCAAGTAATACGTCCGCCTGAAATTGCCGCTGCGACCAAAAACGTACCGGTTTCAATACGATCCGGCACAATGCTGTGTTCGCAGCCGCCTAAGCGTTCCACACCTTCAATGGTGATTAAATCCGTTCCGGCGCCTTCAATTTTCGCTCCCATTTTATTGAGGAAAAGCGCCGTATCGGTAATTTCCGGTTCACGCGCGGCATTTTCAATTACGGTTTTACCTTTCGCCAAGGTCGCCGCCATCATAATAGATAAAGTCGCGCCGACGCTGACTTTTTCCATCACAATACGCGTACCGATCAAATGATGATCGACATAAGCCTTTACATAACCGTCTTCTAAAACGATTCTAGCGCCTAAACGTTCCAAACCCGAAATATGCAAATCTACCGGACGCGCGCCGATGGAACAGCCGCCGGGCAAGGAAACCTGACCCTGTCTGAAACGTGCCACTAAAGGCGCTAATGCCCAAATGGACGCACGCATGGTTTTGACGAGTTCATAGGGCGCGGTAAAATGATTGATTTTTGAAGCGTCCAAATGCACGACGCCCTGTTCGTCACGTTCGACGACTACGCCCAACTTGCGCAGAATTTTTAATGTCGTATCAATATCTTTTAAATCCGGTACGTTTTTTAAGATCACCGGTTCTTGCGCTAAAATCGCGGCGAATAAAATAGGCAACGCCGCATTTTTAGCCCCTGAAATATCCACTGTTCCTTTTAAACGTGATTGACCGTATACGCGAAATTTTTGCATCTTTTTATCCTACTCAAATTAATTAACCGTATTCAGCATACGTTCACGTTTCCATTTTTCCACACTGAAGGTTTTGATGGTTAAAGCGTGAATTTCGCCGGTAGAAAAATATGCCATCAACGGCGCATAAACCGCCTGCTGTTGCTTGACTTTCGACATGGCGGCAATTTCATCGCTTACCACAATCACACCGAAATGTGCGTTTTCACCTTGAGCATACACTTCACTCAGGTTCAGATGTTCTTTTAAAATTCTTTCGATTTCTTTAGGTTCCATTTGATTTTCCGTTAGGTTACGAATTACTTGAGAAAAGGTTTAAGCCAGTCGGACAAACCGAAAAGATCCGCTAACGTCAATAATTGTGGCGGTGCGTCTTCAAGTAATAAAATACTGTTTTGCCGCTGTAAACGACGGCAATGGGCAACGAGATCGCATAATAATGCGAATCCCGCCGAATCAATGCGGGAAATTTGGGCTAAGTCGCAATAAATGTCTTTATCGGCGATTTGTTCCGCCAATAAAAAAGAATCACGTTGTCCCTCTTTTTGGCGTGTGTTATAAGCATTCCAAAGAGGTAACAACGTGTTGCGGGATAGTTCCCCGATTAAACGGAGAACTATTCTATCATTATTTTGCTCCAGCGACCATTTCAAATCGTGTTCGGCTTGCATAATCGTTACTTGCTTAATGTCACCGGTGCGTCAGCGGCTTTCTGCACTTGTGCGGTCAAGGCGTCGATGCCGTCTTTACGCAAAATCGTGCTCCATTCTTGTTTTTTGGTATCCACCATGCTCACGCCTTCCGCCGCCATATCATACACCTGCCATTTGCCGTCTTTACTGTTTTTACGCCAGTAGAAATTCAGGTTAATCGGAGCCTGATTGCCGCCTTGAATAATTTTCAGTCGAATGTTGACTTTACTGTCCGCCACCTCTTTCGGATTTTCAATTTCAATTTTCTGATCTTTATAACTGGTCAACGCCTGTGCATAAGCTTGAACGATAAATTGTTCAAATGCGGCAAAAAACTTATTGCGTTGTTCCGGTGTGGTGGATTTAAAATGTTGTCCTAACACTAATGAACCGGCATAGTTTACATGTACATAAGGCAATAAATCCTGACGCACGATATTTTTCAAATAGTTTGGATCTTGGCTGACTTTAGCTTGATTGGCCTTGATGTCATTAAACAGTTTATCCGATGCCTGTTGCATCAATGTATAAGGGCTTTCCGCCGCCATCACCGTTTGCACGGCAAAAAGTGCGGTCGAAATTACCACGATTTTCGTTAACCAATTTTTAAATGTCGTTTTTAACATAATGTTCTCCGAAATAAAGTACATTTACTTTCCTGAAAGTTATTGGACCGGCGGATTTTCTTCCGTGTCCGTTTGTTTGGAATCTTTATCGCCGTATAAAAACTGACCAATCAGATCCTCCAACACCATTGCCGATTTGGTATCGACAACCTTGCTTCCTTCTTTCCACATCGGTGTTTCACCGTCATCAAAACCGATACTCAATGCGATGTATTGCTCACCGAGCAGACCTGAAGTTTTTATGGATAACGAACTGTTATCCGGAATTTGGTTATAGGCTTCATTAACGGCAATAACTACTTGAGGCAAATAGGTTTTCTCATCCAAAGAAATATCCGTCACCCGCCCGATTACAACACCGCCCGCTTTTAACGGCGCACGCACTTTTAGTCCGCCGATATTGTCAAAAGTTGCAAAAATTTTATAGGATTTCGCTTCATTAAAGCCTTCCACATTCGCCACTTTTAAGCCCATAAAGACCAACGCAGAGATGCCCAATAATAAAAACAAACCAACCCAAAACTCATATTTAATCGTTTGTCGCATAATTTTTTCCTAATTTCAAAACTTCGTTTTTTTCGACCGCACTTTTCACTTTATGCGCATCAGCCGGCGCCGAACATGATTGCCGTCAACACAAAATCCAATCCCAACACGGTCAACGAGGCGTGTACCACCGTGCGGGTCGTCGCCTGACTGATACCTTCCGAAGTCGGGATACAATCGTAACCGTTAAACAACGCAATCCATACCACGGCAAAGGCAAAGACCAAACTCTTGATAAAGCCGTTTACCAAATCACTTATACCGACGGAATTTTGCATGACCGACCAAAAACTGCCGCCGTCCACGCCTTTCCAATCCACGCCGACTAAAGAGCCGCCCCAAATCCCGATAGCGGTGAAAATCACGGCTAAAATCGGCATTGAAACGACACCCGCCCAAAAGCGCGGCGAGATTACACGGCGCAACGGATCCACCGCCATCATTTCAAGGCTGGATAACTGCTCGGTGGCTTTCATCAAGCCGATTTCCGCCGTCAATGCCGAACCGGCGCGACCGGCAAATAACAATGCCGTTACAACGGGTCCTAACTCACGCAATAAAGACAATGCCACTAACTGCCCCAAACTGGTTTCCGCGGCAAAATCCACTAATACCACATATCCCTGTAAGCCGAGCACCATTCCGATAAACAAACCTGACAGCATGATAATCAACAAGGATTGCACGCCCAATACATGTAACTGTTTTACGAATAACGGGAAATGTTTTCTGAGTTGCGGTTTGCCGATCAACGCGCCAAACAGCATAAAACCGGCTCGCCCGATAGCGCGTACCGAGCGAATGGCGCGACGACCCAAGGCAGAAATGAAGTCAACAATCATCCGAATAATTCCTCCGCATAATTTTTCGCCGGATAATGGAAACGTACAGGACCGTCTTCTTCTCCGTTAATAAACTGCACCACTTGCGGATCCTTACTTTGCAATAACTGTTCCGCCGTTCCCTCTGCGATAATGCGTTTATCGGCGATAATGTAAGCGTAATCCGCGATGCTCAACACTTCCTGCACATCGTGAGAAACCACGATGGATGTCAGCTGCAAAGCTTCGTTTAGACGTTTAATCAGGCTGATAATCACGCCCATACTGATGGGGTCCTGTCCGGTAAAAGGTTCGTCATACATAATTAAATCCGGATCAAGGGCAATGGTACGCGCCAACGCCGCCCGCCTTGCCATCCCGCCCGATAGTTCCGACGGCATTAAATCCGCCGCACCGCGTAAACCTACCGCCTCCAGCTTCATCAACACGATTTTACGGATCAGATCTTCCGGTAAACGGGTATGTTCGCGAATCGGAAACGCCACGTTATCAAACGTGGAAATATCGGTGAACAACGCGCCCGACTGGAACAACATCCCCATTCGCTGACGAACTTCATATAACTCGCCGTTCGACATCCGGCAAATATCCGCCCCGTCAAATAAAATTTCACCTTGTTCCGGCTGCAACTGCCCGCCGATTAATTTCAGCAAGGTGGTTTTTCCGATTCCGGATGGTCCCATAATTGCGGTGATCTTGCCTTTTTGAACGCGCAAATTGAGATTATCGTAGATGATCCGTTCGCCGCGTTTGAAAGTGAGATTGTTCACTTCAATCAGTGTGTTCTCACTCATATAGCCTCTGTTTCATTTTTCCTCGTGCAAAATAAAAGTCGGATATTCCATCAAATCCGACTTAATGTCAAATTCCGTTTCAAGTCTGCGAACTTTCCGTTCCGCCCCCACTTTGACCAATATTTAATAAAAATGTTCCTATAACTTAATGCGCTCTTCCACTTTACTACGGATAATGCCGTCAGTCAGCCTTGTCGTAAGAATGTCGCCGTTTTTCACTTGAGCAATATCGGTGATGGCTTTGCCTTGTTCGTTTTCCGTGATGGAGTAGCCGCGCGCCAACACTTTCAACGGGCTTAACCCGTCCAGTCTGCCGCATAAATTCGCCAGTTGATGCCTTTTATCACTGATATTTTTTTTCATTAAAAAATCCAACCGCACTTTTAACTGACTGAGATGCTGATGTTGTTTTTTTACATGGAAAGGCAGCGGATTTTTTACTAAACGGGTGCAAAGTGCGGTCAGTTTATAACCGGTTTTATCGATTTTGCGCGCCATCGCCGCATTAAGCCGTTGAGTAAGTTGTTGGATTTGTTGACGCTGAACCTGTAATTGCGTCTGCGGATGTTGGTTTTGCAAACGTAACAATAAATGATGCAAGCGTTGGTTCTTCCGATTAAACAACCGATCCAGCGCCATTTCCAGCCGTTGACGTTTATAATTGAGTCGTTGCAGCAATTCATTTTGATCACGACTGACTAATTCCGCCGCCGCCGAAGGTGTCGGCGCACGAACATCCGCGACGAAATCGGCAATCGTTACATCGGTTTCGTGTCCGACCGCACTGATAATCGGCAGAGCCGAATTGAAAATCGCCCTCGCCACCGCTTCTTCGTTAAAACACCAAAGATCTTCCAACGAACCGCCGCCGCGTCCGACGATTAACACATCCGCTTCATGACGGCGATTAGCAATTTCAATCATTTGCACGATTTCAGCGGTCGCCTCTTTGCCTTGCACGGCGGTAGGATAAATAACAATGTTTAAACTCGGATCACGCCGCCGCAAAACGTGCAACATATCCTGCAAGGCAGCGCCGGTGGAAGAGGTAACTATACCGACGGTTTTACAAAAGTGCGGTAGGTTTTTCTTCAGATTTTGCGCAAACAATCCTTCCGCCGCCAATTTCATTTTCAGTGCCTCAAATTGCTGCTGCAACAAACCTTCGCCCGCCGGATGCATACTTTCGATTATCAGTTGATAATCGCCGCGCGGTTCGTACAGGCTTACCGCCGCACGCACCAACACTTGCATTCCGTTTTGCGGTTTAAACGCCACACGCAGGTTTTTCATCCGAAACATCGCGCAACGCACTTGAGCGTTTTCATCTTTTAAAGTGAGATACCAATGTCCTGAAACCGGTTGGGAAAAATTGGAAATTTCCCCCGTCAACCAAACCAAACCGAGCTGGCCTTCCAGCATTTGGCGGACGGATTGGTTTAACTGAGTAACGGAGTAGATATGATTATTCATTGCTACGTTGTCCGCTCCGTTTTTTGGCTTGTAAGTCCTGCGCCTGCTGTTCGGCGCGTTTGCGTCTGATCTCTTTCGGATCGGCTAACAGCGGTCGATAAATTTCAATGCGATCACCATCGTTTAAAATATCGCTTAACTTGGCGGGGCGGCTGAAAATACCGACTTTATTTTCCCGCAAATCAATATCGGTGAATTGTTTTAAAATCCCCGATTGCAAAATGGCAGTCTGAATTGTCGAACCTTCATCTACACGAAAACTTTTTAGATAGTAACGCTCGGGCAGGGCATAGGCAATTTCGATCTTAATTTGCGTCATGATAAACCTCTTTGGCACGCTGTTTGAAGGCTTCTACCATTCGGGTCGTCAAATGCGTAAATATCTTCCCGAACGCCAAACTAATCAAGGCATTAGAAAACTCAAAATTCAAACTGAAAGAAATTTCACAGCATTTGTCATCCAATTCGCTGAATTTCCACTCGCCGTGCAAAAATTTAAAAGGACCGTCAACCAGTTGCATCTTAATGGAACGGTTTTCAATCATCGTATTACGGGTAGAAAATGTCTGACTTATTCCCGCTTTACTGATAGTAAGCTCGCCGATTTGTTGCGTTTGCCCTTCCACCACAACACGACTCGCCACACAGCCGGGTACGAACTGCGGATAATCCGCATAATTATTAACCAGCCGATACATCTGTTCGGCGCTATAAGGTACGAGGGATTTTTGATTAATAACTGACATATAAAAATAAAGAAGCCTAAAAATCAGGAGTATATTATAACTTAAAAAACACTGCAAAAACCGACCGCACTTTTCGTCGAAATGCCTTTTAAACTGCTATTTTTATTGATTTGAGCGGACAGCCTGCCGTGAGAAGTTTGGTAAAAATTAAATTCATCGTAAAATCGAAACAAAAAAAGCGTTACTGATCATTTAGTAACGCTTTCGGGTTTGATTATTTGTTCGGTGTCTGCATAAAACGGAAGAATTCACTGTCCGGTTTAAGGATCATCATATTATTGGAATTGCCGTTGAAGCTGCTTTCGTAAGCCTTCAGGCTACGCACGAAGCTATAAAATTCCGGTTCTTGGCTGAAAGCGTCGGAATACACTTTTGCCGCCGCCGCATCGCCGCTACCGCGCAATTCCTGTGCGTTTTTATTGGCGTTGGCTAAAATCAAGGTGACTTTACGATCTACGTCCGCCTGAATGAATGCCGCTTTTTCTTTACCTTGCGAACGGTGTTCGCGGGCGACCGCATCACGTTCCGCGCGCATACGTTGGTAAATGGAAGAAGAGACTTCATCTGGCAGATTGATTTGTTTGATACGCACGTCAACCACTTCAATGCCTAATTCCGCCGTACTGTCTTGTCCGGTGTTGAGCGCTTTTTTCGCTCCCGCCATTAATTCGCCGCGAGTGCCCGAAACGATGTCTTTAATGGTGCGGGAACCGATTTCCGAACGCAAACGGTCGTTTACTTTGCGGCGTAATAAGTTGGAGGCTTGAGTATAATCGCCGCCGCCGGTCGCCGTGAAGAAGCGTCCGAAATCGCTGATACGCCATTTCACATAAGAATCCACCAACAAGTCTTTTTTCTCGACGGTGACGAAACGATCCGCTTGTCCGTCTAAGGTGATAATACGCGCATCAAGCAGTTTGATGTTATCAATAAACGGGATTTTAAAATGCAAACCCGGCGTATACACCACCACTTTATTATCCGCATCACGGTGTACTTTGCCGAATCGCAACATAATGCCGCGTGCGCCTTCGTTCACGACAACAACGCTGGAATAAAGCACCATTGCCGCTAAAATAATGACAGGGGTTAAATATTTACGCATTAGTTAAATCTCCCTTTACGAACTTCACCGGATTGTTGCGTCGCGCCGTTATTGTTTTCCGTTGAAAAAACAGGTCTGGAATTGACCCCACTTGTGCTGTTGGTTAGGTTAGGTGCGGCAGGCGTAT
>JBHBXR010000036.1:0-9367 GCA_041795785.1 Mesocricetibacter sp. | reverse complement strand
TGGATTGGCGTTGCTACACAGTTTATCCGTCAGCGAACAGCGCGGCATTTTCAATTATTGGACGATTTTGTTTTCCCTGCTTGCCTTTGCTTTCAGCCTGCTCGGCACTTTCATTGTCCGTTCGGGCGTACTCACCTCGGTACACGCTTTTGCCGTTGACAGCGAACGCGGCACAATGTTGTTGCTCTTGTTCTTTTTATTAACCGTCGGCTCGTTGACGTTGTTTGCCCTGAAAGTCAATTTACACCAAAGTGCGGTACGTTTCGCCGTTTTTTCCAAAGAAAGCGCACTGTTATTAGTGAACGTGCTGCTTGCTATTGCCACGGTCAGCGTGTTTTTAGGCACATTCTATCCGATGCTTTACAGCGCCATGGGATGGGGTTCGATTTCCGTGGGGGCGCCTTATTTCAACAGCATCTTTCTGCCGCTGTTTATTTTATTGTTATTAGCAATGGGATTGATGTTAAGTACAAAATGGAAAAAAACCGACCGCACTTTTTTCATCAAACGTTTGTGGCTGCCGATTCCCGCTGTCATCATCGCTTATATCATGATTGAACTTACCGTTCGTCAGGAAGAAAGCCTGCGTTTTAATGTCACCGCTTTCGTGTTACTGTCGCTATCCCTTTGGTTATTATTGGCAACCTTATGGACGGATTGGCGTAAAATCAGCCTTAAACGTTTGGGCATGATCCTCGCTCATTGCGGCGTGGCGGTGGCGGCGATCGGCGCGGTGATGTCAAGTTATTTCGGCAGTGAACTGGGCGTGCGTTTGGCACCGAAGCAAAGCCAAATGTTGAGCGGTTATGAATTTTCCTATTTGGGTTTCAGTAATGAACTGGGGCCGAATTACACCGCGGAAAAAGCGCATTTCGAAATTAAGAAAAACGGCAAAATTCTGACCGCACTTTATCCCGAACGCCGTCATTATGAGGTGCGCACCATGAATATGTCGGAAGTCGGCATCCAGTGGGGATTGTTAGGTGATATTTACATTGTGATGGGCGATAAAACCGGCGTCGGCGAGTTTGCCTTTCGTTTGCATTATAAGCCCTTTATTCGTTGGTTATGGATTGGCGGCGTGTTAATGGCATTGGGGGCTTTAGTGGCGGCACTAGGTTTAAATAAGAAAAAACAATATGAATAGAAAACTGATTGTATTTTTACCCTTAATTCTGATTTTAGCCGTGTGCGCGTTACTTTTGATCGGCTTGCAGCAAGATCCGAAAAAAATCGCTTCCGCACTCATCGGTAAACCCGTGCCCGAATTTCGTCAGGAGAACCTACTGGCGCCACAGCAAATGCTGAATAATACCGATTTGCCGAAACGCCCTTTTTTACTCAATGTGTGGGGCAGCTGGTGCTATTACTGCAAAGTGGAACACCCCTTTTTAATGGAACTTGCCGCACAGGACATTCCGATCGTCGGTTTGAATTATCGCGATAAAGCACAAAGTGCGGTGGAATTTTTAGATAAATTAGGCAATCCTTTCACTTTGGTGATTGAGGACAGTAAAGGTACGTTGGCAATGCATCTCGGTGTGGACGGCGCGCCGGAAACCTATTTGGTGGATCGGCACGGTGTTATCCGTTACCGTCATTCCGGCGCATTGGATAAAAACGAGTGGCAAAAGGTATTATTGCCCGAATTTAACAAATTAAATGCAAGTGAATGAAAAAGCTAATTTTTTTATTATTGTTCGGATTGAGTTTTTATGTCCGCGCGGAAATCGTCGATACTTACCCGTTTAAAAACACGGAAGATCGCACCCGTGCCGTGGCATTGGCAAAGTCTCTGCGTTGTCCGCAATGTCAAAACCAAAATTTAGTAGAATCCAATTCGCCGATTGCTTACGATTTACGCATTGAAGTGTATAAAATGATCGACGAAGGCAAAAGCAACGAACAAATTATTGACGTGATGACTTCGCGTTTCGGCAACTTCGTGCTGTACAAACCGCCTTTTGATTGGACAACCGTCCTGTTGTGGGGATTGCCGCTTATTCTGCTGCTGTTTTCAGGCGGCGCAATGTGGCGTTATTTACATCGTCGCGCCAAAGCCTCGGCAAGCGACAATGTGCTGAGCGCCGAGCAGCGTCAAGCCCTCCGCAACCTGCTACAACAAAACGAAACGGATGCTAAAAAATGAATGTATTTTTTATCGGACTGATAATTTTTGTGCTGCTCTGTTTGTTGTTATTTGTGCCTTTCAGCCGTCAGACGGATTGGCATAAAAATTACCGACAACATAAAAATATCGAATTATATCAACAACAAATGGCATATCATCCGGAACCTGAACTGGCGGATGAACTTGCTCAGCGTTTACTTGCCGATCAAAAACAGTTGGAAAACCGACCGCACTTTTTATCCGCTTCGTCCTCCGTAGAGCGCCAAAGTGCGGTGTGTTTTAACGCTAAAATATCCGCTTTATTTTTTGTGATGTTAATCGCCCTTCCCACCGCCTATTATTTTTCACTTGATCGTTTTGATTATGTCCGACAAGGGCAGCAAGACTTTCTGCAAGCCAAACAGAAACGGGAAAACGCCGACGCTGCGGAAAAAAATGACGATTATATTCTCAGCATTCAAAACAAACTGCGTCAAGATCCGAATAACGGCGAAGCTTGGATTGAGTTGGGGCAGGCGTATATGTTGAATAACGAATTTGATAACGCGTTGAAAGCCTATGGGAATGCGGAAGGGCTGCTAGGCAGCAAGGCACATATTTTGGGACTGGCGGCAACTACGCTGTATTATGAAGCGGGACAGCGCATCACACCGCGCGTCAGACAATTAATCGATGCCGCATTACGGCAGGATCCGAAAGAAAGCTCCAGCCTGTCGTTGCTGGCATCCGAAGCGTTTTTAACTACGGATTACGACAACGCTCTGCAAATTTGGCAACAACTGTTGGACAGCGGTAACAGTGATATCGATCGCCGCCGGATTATTCAAAGTATGCAGATGGCGGAACAGCTAAAAAGAGCGCAGCAATGATGAACGCAAACTTTTCGGAAGTGATCATCGTCGGCGCCGGTGCGGCGGGGTTGTTCTGCGCCGCACAGATCGGCAAACGCGGAAAGCAGGTGACGGTGTTGGACAACGGTAAAAAAATCGGACGCAAAATCCTGATGTCAGGTGGCGGTTTTTGTAACTTCACTAATATGGAAATCAGCGCTACGCGTTATATCAGTCGTAATAAACATTTCGTTAAATCGGCGCTGGCACGCTATACGCAATGGGATTTTATCGGATTGGTGGCGGATTACGGCATTCCCTATCATGAAAAAGAAGCGGGGCAACTGTTTTGTGATAACGGCGCGCAAGATATCGTCAGTATGCTGCAAAGCGAATGCGATAAATACAAGGTCAACATTCGCTTACGCCAACAAATCAGCCAAGTAGAAAAAAACGAACAGGGTTTTTCGTTGCAGGCGAACGGACAGCTTTGGCAATGTCGTTCGTTAATCATTGCCAGCGGCGGGCTTTCAATGCCGGGATTGGGCGCGACGCCGTTCGGTTATCAAATCGCCGAGCAATTCGGCATTAACGTCATCGCACCGCGCGCCGGTTTGGTGCCTTTCACCTATCGCGAAACGGACAAATTTTTGACCGCACTTTCCGGCATTTCTCTGCCTGTGCGCGTGGAATTTAAGCACACTGCTTTTCAGCACAATCTGCTGTTTACTCATCGTGGTTTGTCCGGTCCCGCCATTTTGCAAATTTCCAATTACTGGCAACCGAATGAAAGCGTACTTATCGATCTGTTGCCTTTTCACGATATTCGTCATTATATTGCGGAACAGCGACAATCTTCGCCGAAATTACAGTTGAAAACCGCATTGATGCGTTTGCTGCCGAAGAAACTGGTCGAACTTTGGTTTGAACGGGGATTGTGCAAAGATGAAACACTCAGCCAATTAACTAAAATACAGTTGGAGGAGTTAGATCGCTTAGTCCACGGTTGGCAATTCACCCCGAACGGCACCGAAGGCTACCGCACCGCCGAAATCACCTTGGGCGGCGTCGATACCGATGAAATCTCGTCTAAAACCATGGAAAGCCATAAAGTCAAAGGGTTGTATTTTATCGGTGAAGTATTGGATGTCGGCGGCTGGCTCGGCGGCTATAATTTTCAATGGGCGTGGAGCTCGGCTTATGCTTGTGCGATGGAGATTCCTTGAATATTCATATAAGGTTTGTATCGAGCAGTTTTGAGCAACATTGACAAAAACGTCTTGTATATTAGATCATACCGATAGTTTGCTTGTCACTTACGTCAAAAAGGAGAAAGATATGTTACAACATTATGTTAAAAAACATAAAGAATCCATTTTTGAAAACAATCAGCTTCCACAATTGCTCTATATCACCAATACCTCCGAAATGAAAACCTATTTCCCGAGAATGTTGCACAAACATGATGAACATTTGGAAATCGTATTTATTGTTAAAGGTTGTGGCAAACACTTAATCGGCGGAACCAAATACGACACGCAAGCGGGTGACATTTTAATATTTAATCCCGGAATCATTCATGATGAGACTGCACAGTCCAATTCTGATATGGTCACTTATACTTGCGGTGTAACCAACTTAAAAATCAAGGGAATGGATAAGAATTTTCTCTTTGATATTTCTTCTCCCGCGGTGATTTCCAGCCGTGAATACCAAAGTATCATTGAAAAAAGTTTAGATATTATGTTATTTCATGTTACGGAAAAAACGGATAATGCCAATGAAATCTGTCGATATTTACTTTCTTCCTTGCTGACATTGATTGTTAAATTACCGCGTCAACCGAATACGCTTTTTTTCTGTCAAAAACCGACTTTGATAGATCAAGTCAAACGTTATATTGAAACGCACTACGCAGAGCGTTTGACTTTACAAGACATCGCTTCCCGTTTTAATGTCAGCGCATACTATTTATCCCGCTTATTTAAAGAAAAAACCGATTTTTCTCCCATTCAATATTTGAATCGTCGTCGGATCGGTGAAGCGCAATCCCTACTGATGACAACTAATTACTCGATTACGCAAATTTCCGATTTAGTCGGCTATGAAAATGTTAGCTACTTTAGCGCAGCATTTTCCAAAATGACCGGAATCTCGCCGAGTTTATACCGCACTTTATGGGTGGGAACCACGCTTGCATAGCAAGATTTCACAAACGATTATGTTGAAATGTGAAAACCGTCACAGTTTTATAATTTATTCGCCTATTCAAAAAGCAAGAATTTAAAACTTTCCGTCACCTATTCTTTATATACTTTCTCCAACCGCAATTTCACCGATATAACGAATTTGAAATTGTTTAAATAAAAGATTAACCCTTTGTTTTTAAGGAGAAATATATGGGAAATTATCAATTATCCGTATGCGCCGAAATGGTATTTTTGGATTTACCTTTTATTGAGAGAGTAAAAAAAATCCATCAGTTAGGTTTTGGCGTTGAAATCTGGGGCTGGACAGATAAAAACATTGATGAACTGATTGCAACAGGCGCAAGAATTAATTCAATGACCGGTTACATATCGGGTAATCTTACCGATGCTGATCAAATTGAAGCGTTGTTAATCAGCGCCGAACAATCGCTCAATGTAGCGCAACGCTTAAATTGCCCTGTTTTGAATTTGCACGGAACCGGATTGGGCGAAGGCGGAATTCCCGTCAAACCGGTAGAAATAGTTACCGGCGAAATGTGGATAAAAGCCGTAGAAACCCTAAAAGAGATTGCTAAGCTAGGTGAACGGGCAGGCAAAATCTTTACGATTGAAAATCTTAATTTGGAAGTCGATCACGCCGGTACGCCTTTTGCCGCTGCAAGAGATACTTATACGCTGGTTAAAGCAGTGGACAGTCCGTATTTGAAAATGAACCTTGACTTATATCATGCCCAGATCGGGGAAGGGAATCTGATCGAATTAATCCGTAAATGTATTGACTATGTAGGTGAAATTCAGGTTGCCGATGTACCGGGAAGAATGGAACCGGGCACTGGTGAAATTAATTATCCTGCTATTGCAAAAGAACTTTGTCGTTTGGGATATCAAGGCAATATCGGTATGGAAGCTTTTGCATCGGGCGATTCCGTTGAGGCGTTAGAACGCTTCAGAACCGCATTCAATTAATTCTATTAAAATAAGGAGTTTATATGTATAACGTTGCATTATTCGGCGCCGGTCGTATCGGACAAGTAATTCATTCAGTCAATATATTCAATCATCCGAAAACGCATTTGTATTCTATTGTTGATCCTTTTGTGGAAAATGCACGAAAAGTTGCAGATAAATACGATTGTAAAATTCAAACAGTGGAAGAGGCTATGGCTGATCCCGACATTCATGCGGTTTTAATTGCGTCGGCGACGGATACGCACGCCGATTTAATTGAGCTTGCCGCTAAAGCGGGAAAAGCCATTTTTTGTGAAAAACCGGTACATTTAAATATGGAACGGGTAAAACAATGTTTGGCAACGGTAGAGAAAAGCAATGTTCCTTTATTTATAGGATTTAACCGCCGTTATGATCCGCAATTTAAACAAGTAAAAGATCGTTTAAATGCCGGTGAAATCGGTAAACCGGAATCATTGCTAATTATTTCCCGTGATCCTGCTCCGCCTCCGGTGGAATACATTAAAGTATCAGGCGGTCTGTTTCGTGATATGACTATTCACGATTTTGATATGGCACGTTTTATTATGGGAGAAGAGCCTTCATCTATTTATGCCTGCGGTTCGACTATCGTCGATGAAAATATAGGAAAGGCAGGTGATATTGATACTGCATTTGTCGTTATGCGTTTTCCTTCCGGTGCCATGGCAACGATTTCAAACAGTCGCCGTTCGGGTTACGGCTATGATCAACGAATTGAATTGCATGGAGAAAAAGGCGTATTAACAGCAAAAAACATTCTGGAAAATACCGTAGAGTTATGGTCTGACACGGGATGTTGTTATGCCAAACCGGAGTTTTTCTTCTTACAACGTTATCAAGCGGCATACCAAGCCGAATGGGAACATTTTGTTGATGTTTTAGAAGGTAAATCGACACCGGCAGTTACCGGCTATGACGGTCAACAAGCCCTCTATCTGGCAGATATGGCTATCGAATCTTTAAAATCGGGAAAAGAAATTCAGTTATCTAAATAAGTTGAACAAAATGTCGTTACACGTCCGTTTTCCTAACATAAAAAACAAGGAGACTCTTATGAAGAAAACTTTACTAACCGCCTTACTTGGTACCATAGTTGCTTCTCAAAGCGCTTATGCTAAAGAATTGGTTGTCGGTGTATCATTATTCTCATTTGCGGATAAATTCCAAACCTATTTACAGGATGAGATCCGTAATTTTGATAAAACCCATGATGATGTTGTCTTCACTTTTGCGGATGCCAATAATGATCCGAATCGTTTACTGAATGATATAGAAACATTTATTGATCAAAAAGTGGATGCGCTTTTAGTTTGTCCTACTGATCAAAATATTATTAAAGTGATTGGACGCAGAGCGCAAAAAGCTGGTATTCCGCTGATTATTATGAACCGGAATCCGAAAGAGGAAGATATGCAATATGTCGCAACTTATGTAGGTTCTAAAGAAATTGAAGGCGGACATATTCAAGGGCAGTTTATTGTCGATGCTTTCAAGGGCAAAAAAGCCAACGTAGGAATTATCATGGGAATGCTCGGTTTGGATGCGACCGCACTTCGTACGCAAGGCAATAAAGATATATTCGCCCAACATAGTAATATTAAAGTGTTAAGCGAACAGGAAGGAAAATGGGATCGTGCCAAAGGGATGGAGGTTGCTGAAAACTTATTGGCGGCACATAAAAATCTCAATGTCATTGTCAGCAATAATGATGAAATGGCTATTGGCGCCGTACTTGCCAGCCGGAAATTAGGTATCAAGGACGAAAATATCATTATTGTCGGATTAGATGCGACACCCGATGCGTTAGAATATTTAGGTAACGGTCTGGATGCTACTGTGTATCAATCGGCTTCCGGTCAAGGTCGTGGCGGTGCCGAGGCCGCTTATCGGGCAGCGAAGGGGGAAAAATTGGAAAAATATAATTGGATTCCGTTCGAATTGGTAACTCCGGATAAAAAGTCCGAATATCAGGCTAAATATAAATAACCATAAGATCGCTACTCCATTAGCACTTTTAAATCAATAAAAGTGCTTTTTTTACAACTAAGAAAGTCGATGAATGCTTCTGTTCATCGACTTTTAGAATAATCAAAACCACAGGATTAAGCCTTATTACCTGCTTTTGTAGGAACGTTTGTTAATCCCGCGCGCGATAAATCACCCCATAAAAGCGCGATAAATCAAAATTTATTTTGTTTCATATAATGAAAAACCGTTACAAAAAAACAAGTCAAATAATTATATTGTTATTGAAATGGAGTAATTTTTAGTTATTTTTTGGAGTGTTTTTTATTATCATCTCTCAATAAAAAAGTCCCCATTATTTAAGTAATGGAGACTTTTTCACTTTTTATCGTCTTTAGTGACGCTTCCCAATCAACAGAAAGCCTTTTTTAAGGCGAAAGAGGCAAGCAAATTTCTTGATTGGAAAAATCTTTTATATCGTAATGCAATCTTTGATTAAATAACCGGCAGAGGCGCCAACTAAGTGCGGCTTGTGAATATCCGTACAACGAACAATTTCTACTTTCCCGCCTTTTTCTTTGTATGTGTCAACAAATAAGCCGTCCTTTCTTCGAATGGTATAGCCGAAACTTGGGTCGTAAACACTCCCGCCTTCTTTGACCCGCGGGGATACATAAGCAAGAATGACGACATTTTTCCATATTTTTTCCATTTGACTGTTTTTTTCTTGCATTGCCGAAGCAATTTTAACCGTTTTAACATCAATTAATTCAGCAAAGATTTCAGGGGTTAAAATTCCCGTTCTCGTGTACTTGATGCGCTCAAGTAATGATTTATTCTCTTTCAATGCCCGCCAAACGTCATCCGAAATCACGCATACATTAGGCTTGCGCCCAATGGTTACATAAATAATATCAATTGCATTATCAATTGTTTTTAACGGGTCGGCGTCCTGATGGTCGAATTTATCCGCACCGGATAGACTGGCGACATTTTCCGGAAGATAACTGGCACTATTTTGTACAAGCTTGGCGATTTCTATTTATCTTCCCAGTGCAATCACGTCTTGCACTACGGTCAATACATACTGCTTTAAGGGGCAGGGCAACCGCAAGTGTTGCCTATTATTTAATCGCACCACCTAACAACAACTCATCCCTAAAGCTGTCCGACCAACCCGCACGCTTCAGTTTGCTTCGCATACTTTCCTTCTTCGGATGTAACCGAGCCAAATTCAAGGA
>JBHBXR010000035.1:0-2588 GCA_041795785.1 Mesocricetibacter sp. | reverse complement strand
TTTGGATCAACCGATTGAGCCGAATCGCGAATATAAATGGACGGGTTATGTACGCGGTGTAGTGAAATTTATGCAGGAACGTTGCCCCGATTTCAAGCAGGGGGCGGATTTGGTTATCAGCGGTAATGTGCCGTTGTCGGCGGGGTTGAGTTCTTCCGCCTCGTTAGAAGTGGCGGTGGGCAAATTCTGTCAGCAATTAGGCGATTTGCCGCTGACGAATACGGATATCGCGTTAATCGGTCAGAAAGCGGAAAACAAATTCGTCGGCGCCAATTGCGGCAATATGGATCAACTGATTTCCGCTTTGGGGCAGGAAGACAGGTTGTTGATGATCGACTGCCGCAGTTTGCAAACCAAGCCGACGCCGATTCCGCATGATGTGGCGGTGATGATTGTCAATTCTCACGTTAAGCATGATTTGGTGGCGGGCGAATACAATACCCGTCGGCAACAATGCGAAACGGCGGCGAAGTTTTTCGGCGTGAAAGCGTTGCGTGACGTATCCATTGAACAATTCAAACAAAGAGAAGCGGAATTGACTGCGTTGGATGCCGATGTAGCGAAACGGGCACGTCATATCGTCACGGAGAATCAACGCGTATTGGATGCGGTGGCGGTGCTGGAGCGGGGCGATTTAACCCGTTTGGGCGAACTGATGGGGCAATCGCACGATTCAATGCGCGATGATTTTGAAATTACAACGCCTGAAATTGATTATTTGGTGGAATTGGCGCAACTGGCAATCGGCAACAGCGGCGGGGCGAGAATGACTGGCGGCGGTTTCGGCGGCTGTATCGTAGCGGTGGCGCCGACGGATAAAGTGGAGGCAGTGCGTAAAATCATTGCCGATAATTATGAAAAACAAACGGGCTTAAAAGAAGATTTTTATGTATGCACCGCTTCACAAGGAGTTACGGTATGCTGACACAAACTGCGCACGGCATTGCGCCGGACGGGCGGCCTTTTCAATTCATTACGCTGAGTAATGAAAAAGGAATGCGTATTCAACTGATGGACTGGGGGGCGACTTGGCTTTCCTGTAAAGTGCCGGTGCAAGGCGGATTGCGCGAAGTGTTGCTCGGCTGCAAAGCGGAGGATTATTGTAAACAAAGCGCTTACTTGGGGGCGACGGTGGGGCGCTATGCCAACCGTATCGCCAATGCGCAATTTACCCTGAACGGCAAAACCATCCGTTTGACCGCCAATCAAGGTAAACATCAGCTGCACGGCGGCGAAGGTTTTGATAAACGACGCTGGCAAATTGAAAAGTGCGGTCAAAATTTTGTGTGTTTTTCGTTGTTTTCGGCAGACGGCGATCAGGGCTTTCACGGCAATGTAACCGTACGCGCCACTTATCGTTTAACCGAAGATAATGCCGTGGAAGCGGAGTTTGTAGCAGACAGCGATCAGGATACGCCGTTAAGTCTGACCAATCACGCCTATTTCAATTTGAATGACGCAGAAAACGGCGTGGACGTGCGCGGTCATGCTCTGCAATTAAACGCCGATTATTTCTTACCGGTGGATCGGGAAGGAATTCCGAATGCGCCGTTAAAAGCGGTGGAAGGAACAAGTTTCGATTTTATCGAAGAAAAACCGATCGGCTTGGATTTTTTGCAGGAAGAACAGCTGTTGACCAAAGGCTATGATCATGCTTTCTTACTGAACGAAGATCATCAAAAAACAGCCGCAATTTTGACCGCACTTGATCGTTCGTTACGCTTAGAAGTCAGCACCTCACAACGTGCGTTGCAGGTTTATACGGGCAATTATCTCGGCGGCACGCCGACCCGTAACGACGGTGAATATGCGGATTATGCGGGAATCGCATTGGAAACCCAAGCGTTACCCGATACGCCGAATCATCCCGAGTGGCAGCAATACGGCGGCATGACGAAAGCAGGCGAAACTTACCGCCATTGGACGATCTTTCGCTTTTTATAACAAAATCCGCCCTAAACGGATTTAGGGCTTTTTTGTTTAATTAAAATATGATAGCTTTTTAACCGTCAATCCGACGGCAACCCATTTATTTTTATGAACGAAGAACAGTCGCAAAATACAACGGAAATTCCCCAGAAGAAAAGTTTTTTTCAGTCATTATTCGGACGTTTTTTTCAAGGTGAACTGAAAAACCGTGAAGAACTGGTGGAAATTATCCGCGATTCGGAACAAAACGAACTCATTGATCAAAATACCCGCGAAATGATTGAAGGCGTGATGGAAATCGCCGAGTTACGCGTGCGGGATATTATGATCCCGCGCTCACAAATCGTTTTTTTACAAACGGAACAGAATTTAGACAGCTGTCTGGAAACCATTATTTCTTCCGCCCATTCACGCTTTCCGGTGGTGAGCGATGAACGGGATAATATTTTCGGCATTTTACACGCCAAGGACTTACTCAAATTTTTGCATTCCACCGCTGAAGAATTTGATTTGTTGAAATTGTTGCGTCCGGCGGTGATTGTGCCGGAAAGTAAGCGGGTGGACAGAATGTTGAAGGAATTCCGTTCCGAACGCTTTCATATGGCGATTGTGGTGGATGAATTCGGTGCGATTTCCGGTTTGGTAACGATTGAAGATAT
>JBHBXR010000034.1:0-7047 GCA_041795785.1 Mesocricetibacter sp. | reverse complement strand
GTTACACAGGGCGGTATTCCCGGAGTAGTAAAACGTCGTTCTTATTTGGGCGAGGTGATCGATTACAGCATTCAGGTGGGAAATCAGGAAATCCGTGTACAAAAAGGTCGTCGTGATCCGCTGTTAAACGAAGGAGAAAACTGTGGCTTGTTATTTACTAAACTGCATTGGTATCCGGCAGAATAACTGTTTGATAAGATAAAACTTTCATAAAATCGACCGCACTTTTTAAAAAAGTGCGGTGTTATTTTTTTTGAAAATATAATTTGAATAGTTAAAATATATTGATCTGTATATTATTTAAACAAAATAAAGCTGTTTCATCCGATAGTATGTGATGACAATGTGAGTAAATACAGTTTTTATTTTGGTCGTTCTTTAAAAAGAATTTTGTAGATAGGAAAACGTCACTAATTGCGAATTAATTTGAAATTAAATTATGGAGGCGTGTCCCGGAGTCGAACCGAGCTACATGGATTTGCAATCCAGTGCATAACCGCTTTGCTAACACGCCGTAGGATTACAACTTGTTCGGTTGTTAAATGGTGCCCGAGGCCAGACTTGAACTGGCACGCCTCGAAAGGCGAGGGATTTTAAATCCCTTGCGTCTACCGATTCCGCCACTCGGGCACATTGATATGAAAAGTTGGAGCGGGAAACGAGGCTCGAACTCGCGACCCCGACCTTGGCAAGGTCGTGCTCTACCAACTGAGCTATTCCCGCTTTACCGCAACTCATTCGTTGTCAGTGGCGTGCATTTTACTGACTTCTGGCAAACTGTCAACGCTAATTTCAAAAAAAAAACTTATTTGCTGAAAAAAAAGTCAGATAAGTTAAAAATATAGCGAAGATATCTTATTGCGCCGGTAAATAATCGGAAAATCCGCTTTTATCGCCCCTTTGTTTGTGACAAAATGACGCCATCTTTTTTCGGTTTAAAATTAATAAAAGTGCGGTCGCTTTTTTCCGCATTTTTTGTTTAGGTGAGGCATTATGACACAACAATATTCCATTGATACGTTATTGGCGCAAGCGGGTAATCGCACGGACGAAAGAACCGGTGCGGTTTCTACGCCGATTTTCCTTTCCACCGCATACGGTCATCAAGGTATCGGTGAAAGTACCGGTTATGATTACACCAGAACTAAAAATCCGACCCGCACGGTATTGGAGGAAACCATTGCCAAATTAGAAGGCGGCGAGCGTGGTTTTGCTTGCGCGTCGGGTATGGCGGCAATTCAATTGTTGATGTCGTTATTCACCGCGCCGGACGAATGGATTGTTTCCAGTGATGTTTATGGCGGAACTTACCGTTTATTGGATTTTGCGTATAAAAATACGCACGGTGTAAAGCCGGTTTATGTGAATACTGCTTCCGTTGCGGCAATCGAAGCGGCGATTACTGCAAATACCAAAGCGATTTTTGTGGAAACGCCGTCTAACCCGTTAATGGAAGAATGTGATGTGGCGGCGATTGCCAAGGTTGCGAAGAAATATAATGTATTGCTCATTGTGGATAATACGTTTTTAACGCCGGTTTTATTTCGTCCGATGGAGTGCGGTGCGGATATCGTTTTGCACAGCGCCACAAAATATATTGCCGGTCATAATGATGTATTGGCGGGTTTAATTGTAGCGAAAGGACAGGAGTTGTGCGACCGTTTGTTCTATATTCAAAACGGCACGGGACCGGTTTTATCCCCGTTTGACGCTTGGTTGACCATCCGCGGTATGAAAACCTTGTCGTTACGTATGGAGCGTCATCAGAAAAATGCAACGGCGATAGCCGATTTCTTAAAAGGGCAGCCGCAAGTTAAAGACGTACTTTATCCGCATAAAGGCGGGATGTTGTCTTTCCGTTTGCAGAATGCCGATTGGGTGAATCCGTTCTTAAAGGGAATTAAATTGATTACGTTTGCGGAAAGTCTGGGCGGAACGGAAAGTTTTATTACCTATCCGGCGACGCAAACCCATATGGATATTCCGGAAGCGGAACGCATTGCGCGCGGGGTTACCAATGATTTATTGCGTTTCTCCGTCGGTTTGGAAGATGTTGAAGATATTAAAGCCGATTTGGCGCAAGCCTTGGCGCAATTAAAATAAGTTTGAGGACGCTGCGGCGTCCTTTTTTGTTTAAAATCGGAAAAGCATAGGAGTTAAATATGAAAGTGGCAATTTACAGCACGAAAAACTATGATCGTAAATATTTTGAACTGGTCAATGTCAAATACGGTTTTCAATTGGAATTTTTTGATTTTCAGTTGAACGAGCGGACGGCGAAAATGGCGGAGCATTGTGATGTCGTCTGTATTTTCGTTAATGATGACGGCAGCCGCAAAGTATTGGAAAAATTAGCCGCACTTGGTGTAAAAATGGTGGCGTTGCGTTGCGCCGGATTCAATAACGTCGATCTCAAAGCGGCAAAAGAATTAGGGTTGCAGGTTGTACGCGTTCCGGCATATTCGCCGGAAGCCGTGGCGGAGCATACGGTGGGGCTGATGATGACGTTAAACCGCCGTATTCACCGCGCTTATCAGCGCACCCGTGAAGCGAATTTTTCTCTTGAAGGGTTAATTGGATTCAATATGCACGGACGTACCGTCGGCGTTATCGGAACGGGAAAAATCGGCGTAGCGGTAATGCGTATTCTAAAAGGATTCGGTATGCGCATTTTGGCGTATGACCCGTTTAAAAATTCTGTTGCGGAAGAATTGGGCGCGCAATATGTAGAATTGGATGAGTTGTATGCAAAATCCCATGTCATTACTTTACATTGTCCGGCGACGCCGGAAAATTATCATTTGTTGAATCGTGATGCTTTTGCCCAAATGAAAGACGGCGTTATGATCATCAATACCAGTCGCGGTACGCTTATTGATACGCAAGCGGCGATTGATGCGCTCAAACAGCGGAAAATCGGTGCGTTAGGTATGGATGTGTATGAAAACGAAAGGGATTTATTTTTTGAAGATAAATCCAACGAAGTCATTCAGGATGACGTTTTTCGCCGTTTGTCCGCTTGTCACAATGTGTTGTTGACCGGGCATCAGGCATTTTTAACGGAAGAAGCATTAATGAGTATTTCGGATGTGACTCTAACGAATATTTACAGCTTGAAAACCGGTAAGCCTTGTGAAAATCAGGTATCGGCTTCTTAGTTTTGAGCAATCAAAGTAATTCGTGCAGTTGATAAATACTTGTGTTATCATCTGGAAACATTCTATCGGATCCCCTTGAAAACAAGGAAATAAGCCTTATTTTCAAGGGGATTATTACACAAATAAGGAAATAAATATGGCAGAAGTATTACACGTAACAGACGCAACATTTGAAGCGGACGTATTAAGATCGGATGTACCGGTGTTATTGGATTTTTGGGCGCCTTGGTGTGGTCCTTGTCGCATGATTGCACCTGTATTGGACGATTTGGCGGCTGAATTCGGCGATAAAGTAAAAGTGGCGAAAATCAATATTGATGAAAATCAGGCAACGCCGGCGCAATACGGTGTGCGCAGTATTCCGACATTATTGTTGTTTAAAGAAGGTAAAATCGTTGCCACTCAGGTAGGCGCGTTACCGAAAAACCAACTGACCGCCTTTGTAAATAAAAATATCTAATCGACTTAAATCCTGACTTCGGTCAGGATTTTTTATGTTTAAAACGCCCGAAAAACCGACCGCACTTTGAGCTGTACCCAAACCCCCAACGCTTAATTTGAGGTACGGCATATGACTTATTCTTATCAAGTTTGAAAACGGATTTTGGCAACGGCAAATATCAAGAATGATGCCACCAACTTGCAATGCCGATGACCAGTGCGAAAATAACCAACCAAATCAAATGCAGCTTGGCACTTTTGCGGTTGATTTCCGCATTGTGCAAACGGCGTTGTTCCAGTTTTTGTTTATAAATTTCCAAGTCCGCGGCGGCGAATGAAAAGCCGCAATGGGGACATAACGCGGCGCTGTCGCTGATTTTACGTCTGCATTCGGGACATTTGTGTAATGCCATTAAGGGATCCTATTTTTGCTTAAGAGTGCGATAAGTTAAAAAATAATAACAAATGACCGCCATAATCACGCAAGCGCTCATGGTTAATAACATCGGCGCGGCGGTATCCATTTTCATTAAGGCGACGAGAGAACCGACGGTGGCGCCGATACCGAAACGTACGCTTCCCGCCATAGAGTTTGCGGTGCCTGCCATAGTCGGGAATTTTTCTAAAATCGATGCCATTGCATTAGAGGAAATCAGCGAATTTTGTCCGACAAAAATTGCCACACCGAGCGCCATCGGCCAAAAACCAAGATCGAAAAAGGCGACCAACATCAGCCAAATACCGGCGATTAATTGAATACATAAACCCGTTTGCAGCATTCGTTCCGCCCCGACTTTATGTACAATGCGTCCGTTGATAAACGATCCGAGCGTCATTACTGCAATGTTGAGCATAAAGAAATAACCGAAATTCTGTACGGCAATGCCGTACAAACCGATGTAAACGATAGAACCCGACGTAATAAACGCAAACAAGCCGCCGAAGCCTAAACCGGAAGAAAACATATAGCCCAGCACTTCTTTTTGTTTCCATAGACTGAGGAAATTACGCGCAATAATATTTAAACGTAACGGAATACGGTTTTCTTTTTTATGGGTTTCCGGAATGATGAAAAACACTAACGCAACGCTTAAAAAACCCATCGCGGCAATGACATAGAAAATAGAGTGCCAATGAAAAAATAATACCAAATAACCGCCGATAATCGGCGCAATCAGAGGGGCAATCATAAACACCAGCGTAATCATCGACATCATTTTGGACAGTTCGTTTTTACTGAACAGATCGCGCAGCAAAGCCCCCACCAATACTACCGGCGCGGCGCCGAAAAAGCCCTGAATGAAACGAAGTGCGGTGAAATTTCCGATCGAATTTATATCGGTTAGGATCAGCGCGACAATAGACGCCACCGTGACGCCGAGTAAAATAATCGGCTTACGCCCGTAGCTGTCGCCCACCGGTCCCCAAAACAACTGTCCGGCAGCCATGCCGAAGGTAAAAAACGTCAGCGTATATTGCACCTGCTCGGACGCCACATTAAGATCTTTGGCGATATTCAAGAAGGACGGCAAATACATATCCACCCCGATAGGCGGCAACATTGACAAGATGCCGAGGGTGAGGATAAAAACAAAGCTGACTTTATTAACATTATTATTCAATTTGTTATCCTTTTATTTAAAACTGTCTATTTCTGCTTGCGTTAAGGGACGGAATTCCCCTTCCGCCAATGAGTCGTCCAATTCAACGGCGCCGATTTTCCAACGGTGTAAGCCTACTACTTTATTACCCAACGCGGCGAACATTCGTTTTACTTGATGATAACGCCCCTCGCTGATAGTCAGATTAACATTATAATCGTCCAAAATTTCCAATTTGGCGGGTTTGGTCGGCGCTTTTTCGCCGCGTAGCAAAATGCCCTGTGCGCAAGCCGCTTGATAATTGCTTTCCACCGGATCCGCCAAGGTCACCAAATAAGTTTTTTCGCAATGGTGTTTCGGCGAAGTGACGCGGTGTGACCACTGACCGTCATCAGTTAATAACACTAATCCCGTGGTATCCGCATCCAAACGTCCGGCGCTGTGCAGACGAGTGGAAAGGGGATAATCAAAAAATTGGTAAACGGTCGGATAATCGCCGTCGTCATGAGAACATACGCAACTTTGCGGTTTGTATAACATAAAATACTGTCCTTTCGCCGTCCATTGTAGCAATTCGCCTTTAAAACGTACTTCATCCTGCGGGCTGATTTTTCGCGCGCCGCTTTTTTCAATTTCACCGTTAATCGTGACCGCACTTTGACGCAACGCTTTGGTTGCCTGAGAACGGGTTAAGCCGGTATTTTCGGCTAAAAATTTATCTAATCGCATTGAATATCCTGATTTTCTTAAACTTCTTTGCATTCTACTCTTTTATTTTAAAATTAAAAGTGCGGTCGGATTTTACGTTGTTTCAACAACAAAATATGAATTATGTGCGCTACGTCACAAATTTATACGGGAATTTGTTTATAATAAGCGGGTTAATGTCGCTCGACATTATGGATTATCAATTCTTAATCAGTCAGTATTTAAAGAGGATTATTATGGACGATCAATTACGTCAAGCCGCTCTCGATTTCCACGAGTTTCCGAAACCGGGTAAAATAGAAGTTACGCCGACCAAATCATTAGCCACGCAACGCGATCTTGCGTTAGCCTATTCCCCGGGTGTTGCCGTGCCTTGTTTGGAAATTCAGGCGGATCCTGCCGCCGCTTACAGATACACGTCGCGCGGTAACTTAGTCGCCGTGATTTCCAACGGTACAGCGGTATTAGGTTTAGGTAATATCGGTGCATTGGCGGGGAAACCGGTCATGGAAGGGAAAGGCGTATTATTTAAAAAATTCGCCGGCGTGGACGTATTTGATATTGAGATCGACGAAAAAGATCCGGATAAATTAGTGGATATTATCGCTTCGTTAGAACCGACCTTCGGCGGTATCAACTTGGAAGATATTAAAGCGCCGGAATGTTTCTATATCGAACAAAAATTGCGCGAAAGAATGCGGATTCCGGTTTTCCACGATGACCAACACGGTACGGCGATTATCAGTGCGGCGGCGGTGTTAAACGGTTTACGCATTATTAATAAGAAAATCGAAAACGTCCGTTTGGTTGCCTCCGGTGCCGGTGCGGCCTCCATCGCCTGCTTGAATTTGTTGGTTTCTCTCGGTATGAAACGTGAAAATATCACGGTGTGCGATTCTAAGGGCGTGATTTATAAAGGCCGTGACGAACGTATGGACGAGACTAAAAAACGCTATGCCATTGACGATAACGGCACCCGCACTTTAGCCGATGCCATGCCGAATGCGGATATTTTCCTCGGTTGCTCCGCCGCCGGTGCGCTAACGCAGGAAATGGTCAAAACCATGGGACCGAATCCGTTGATCTTGGCACTTGCCAACCCGAATCCTGAAATCACGCCGCCGGAAGCCAAAGCCGTG
>JBHBXR010000033.1:0-4827 GCA_041795785.1 Mesocricetibacter sp. | reverse complement strand
GGAATTGCGCTTCATCCACTAAAATACAGTGCAATTTTTGCCGTTCGCAATATTGGCTGATTTCCGTCCAAAGATCGGTGTCTTTGTTGAATAATTGTGCATCCTGACTGATACCGATGCGTGAAGTCACTTTGCCGATCCCGAAACGATCATCAATTGCCGCCGTATAAACCAGAGTGTTCATATTGCGTTCCTGATAGTTATAAGCGGATTGCAGCAAAGTAGTGGATTTTCCCGCATTCATCGTGGAGTAATAAAAATAAAGTTTAGCCATCTTATTGTAACTGTTATTTGTTCAACCATTTCCAAACGTAATAAAAAATCAGTGCGGTCAGTGGTGGCAAGGTTGCTAACATAAATATGCCCATGGTCGTTTTTCCGCCGACCAGTTCGCCTGCAACGGTCATATAATTAATAAACTGTTCGGTGGGCGTGATAAAAACAAAAATACCGATCAATATCAGCATTAATACGCAACCTATACCGGCGACACGCATTGCGGTGATTTCTCTTTTCATGATGATGTGTCCTCTTTTCTGCTAATTCGTTAAATGGAACTTAATTCCGTCATATCCCATCTTGGTTTGACTTCAACCGCCAAGTCCGTTCGTTCGCCGTTTTTTAAGCGTAACAAGCCCGCATAGGCGATCATTGCACCGTTATCGGTACAAAATTGCGGCTGCGGATAGAAAACTTGCCCGTTCAACTGCCGCATTAAGTCGGCTAAAGATTGGCGCAACTGTTTGTTTGCACTGACACCGCCGGCAATGACCAAACGGGTTAATCCCGTTTCCTTAAGTGCCCGGCGACATTTTATCGCTAGGGTTTCCACTACCGCTTGTTGGAATGCGTGAGCGATATCCGCTTTGGTTTGGACGTTTAATTCGCCTTCATCCTTAATTGCCTGATGAATAGTATTGGCAGCGAAGGTTTTTAGACCGGAGAAACTGAAATCCAAACCCGGACGATCCGTCATCGGACGCGGGAAAACAAAGCGGTTTGCATTGCCTTGTTCCGCCAAACGGGCGAGCGCCGCACCGCCGGGGTAATCCAATCCGAGTAGTTTGGCGGTTTTGTCAAAGGCTTCACCGGCTGCATCATCAATACTTTCGCCCAATAATTGATATTGCCCTATACCGTCAACGCGCACTAACTGAGTGTGTCCGCCTGAAACCAACAAGGCGACAAAGGGAAAGTGCGGTCGGTTTTCGGCGAGTTCTAACATGGGTGCGAGCAAATGCCCTTCCATATGATGTACGCCGATGGCAGGTACGTTCCAAGCATAAGCCAAGGCGCGGGCAATAGTTGCGCCCACCAATAGGGCGCCGACCAAACCGGGTCCAGCCGTGTAGGCGATACCGTCAATGTCTTTTGCACTCAAACCGGCTTCTGTTAATGCCGCTTGAATTAACGGCGCGGTTTTGCGGATGTGATCACGGGATGCTAACTCGGGCACAACGCCGCCGTAATCGGCGTGCAATGCAATTTGAGTGTATAGTTGATTGGCAACCAAGCCTTTTTCTTCGTCGTAAACGGCTACGCCGGTTTCATCACAAGAGGTTTCTATTCCTAAAATCCGCATTTAATTTCTCATTTATTTTATTAAAATTGCGCCAAATTTTACCGCACTTTAGCGGATTTGTAACAGCGATTTTGCAGAAAAAATCAAACAGCTCTTTACTTTTGCCCGTAAACTGGATTAAAATTGCGAGCCTTATTGATAAGTCGCTGTTTCAATCAAAACAGCATAAATTTTGCAAAATTATATTTAATCTAATATTGAGGTGATGGCTTATGCCTGTAATTAAAGTACGTGAAAACGAATCATTTGACGTTGCATTACGTCGTTTCAAACGCTCTTGTGAAAAAGCCGGTATTTTAGCGGAAGTTCGCAGCCGTGAATTCTACGAAAAACCGACCACAATTCGTAAACGCGAAAATGCAACCCGTGCAAAACGTCACGCAAAACGTGTCGCACGCGAAAATGCCCGTAATACACGCTTATATTAATTAGATTTTAAATTTAATTAAAACTCGAGTTAAACAAACCGTGAAACCCAAAGTGTAATGTCTAAGGGCTCACGGTTTTGTTCATTATCATATCCGTTAAATTTCCGATTGATGAGGTTGACCGACTATGGGTGGCTTGATTCCACGCTCGTTTATCAATGATATTTTGGCTAAAGCCGATATCGTTGACGTGGTCAATTCACGAGTCAAGCTTAAAAAAGCGGGAACCAACAATTATCAAGCCTGTTGTCCTTTTCATCACGAAAAAACGCCTTCATTCACAGTAAGCAAAAGCAAACAGTTTTATCATTGTTTCGGTTGTGGCGCGCACGGTAATGCCATCGGTTTTTTGATGGAATACGACAAACTGGAATTTCCCGAAGCGGTGGAAGAACTGGCGAACTTTTTGGGATTGGAAGTACCGCGTGAACAAAGTGGCGGCAGAAATGAAAAAACGCAGGTCAGTTTTCAAACCAAACGGGATCTTTATCAGTTGATGGCGGAGATTGCGCATTTTTATCAGCAACAACTGCCGAATCATATTCCGGCTCAGGCATATTTGCAAAAACGCGGTTTATCGCAAGAAGTGATTGAACGTTTTGCCATCGGTTTTGTACCGGACAGCTTTGATTCGGTATTGCGCAAATTCGGAAGAAATCGCGAAGAACAAGCCCGTTTGTTTGATTTGGGTATGCTTTCCGGCAACGAAAACGGTAGGGTTTATGATCGTTTCCGTAACCGCATCATGTTTCCCATTCGCGATCGACGCGGGCGTACCATTGCTTTCGGCGGGCGGGTGCTGGGTGATGAAAAACCGAAATATTTAAATTCACCGGAAACCGTAACTTATCGCAAAGGCAACGAATTATACGGTTTGTTTGAAGCCCTGCAGATTAATGACAGCCCTGAAATGCTATTGGTGGTGGAAGGTTATATGGATGTGGTGGCATTGGCGCAGTTTGGCGTCAATTATGCCGTCGCTTCCTTGGGAACCGCCACTACGTCGGAGCAAATTCAACAAATATTTCGCGTAACGGAACAGGCGGTTTGTTGTTATGACGGTGATCGTGCCGGACGGGATGCGGCTTGGCGTGCTCTGGAAAATGCGTTGCCTTATTTGGAAGACGGTCGTCAGCTGAAATTTATCTTCTTACCGGACGGCGAAGATCCCGATACGTTCATTCGTCAACATGGCAAGGAAGGTTTTGAAAACTATATCCGCAACGCCTTGTCTTTAAGCGATTTCCTGTTTGCCAATTTATTACAGCAGGTGGATTTATCCACTAAAGAGGGAAAAAGCAAACTTGCCGCTTTGGCAGTGCCGTTAATTAAGCGTATTCCGGGTGAAATGTTGCGCCTTTATCTGCGTAATATTCTGGCGCAGAAATTAGGAATAATCGATCAAACCCAACTGGAAAGCCTCATTCCGCATCGGCTTGAAAAAGAGCAAAGTGCGGTAGAAAAAACGGTTAAAATCAAACGCACGCCGATGCGTCTGCTGATTGCGCTGTTATTGCAAAATCCGTCGTTAGCCCAACTGGGTTACGATCTGTCTTCACTGAAAGAGCTGAATGAAGCGGGCTTTGATTTGTTCGAAAAACTGACCGCACTTTGTCGTGAAAATCTCGGTATTACGATGGGACAAATCTTGGAATATTGGCGCGATTCGGAACACAGCAAAGCCCTTGAAATTTTATCGGTGTGGGATCATTTAATTGAGGAAGACAAGGTGGAAGACACCTTCCGTGAAACCTTGGCTTATCTCTATATTCAATTTATGGATCAACGCATTGAACAGTTGATTGCCAAAGATCGCATGTCCGGTTTGGAAGTTTCGGAAAAACAAGAGTTAGCACAATTATTGAGCGATCGGCAACAAAATAGTAATAGTTAATCCATTGTAACAGTGCTAGAATTGATAGCATTTTATTTATCATAATCAACAACAAATCAAAGGCGGATGTCGAATATGGATCAAAATCCACAATCTCAACTGAAATTGTTAATCGCCCAAGGGAAAGAGCAGGGATATTTAACCTATGCCGAAGTGAATGATCACCTTCCTGAAGAACTGGTTGATACGGATCAAATCGAAGATATTATTCAGATGATTAACGATATGGGTATTCAAGTGCTGGATGCGGCACCGGATGCCGATGATTTAATGCTGAATGAAAACATTGCCGACGAAGATGCGGTGGAGGAAGCGACACAGGTATTATCCAGTGTGGAAGCGGAGCTGGGACGTACTACGGATCCCGTACGCATGTATATGCGCGAAATGGGAAGCGTGGAATTACTGACCCGTGAAGGTGAAATTGATATTGCCAAACGTATTGAAGACGGCATTAACGAAGTGCAAAGTGCGGTCGCAGAATATCCCGAAGCGCTGACCTATTTGTTGGAACAGTATGAGTTAGTGGAAGAGGGTTCCGTTCGTTTGGCGGATTTAATCACCGGCTTTGTTGATCCTAATGCGATCGGTGAGACGGACTTAACCGATTTGGAAGCGGAACTGAACGATGATGAAGAGGGCGAGGTCGATGCCGCAGCGTTGGATGACGAGGAAGAGGAGGACGAAGAAAGCGAAGAATCTTCCGGTGGCGGAGAAGGCGATGACAGCGATAATTCAATTGATCCTGAAGTTGCCCGCGAGAAATTTGGTGCATTAAGAGAACAGCATACAAAAACCGTTAATGCCATTGAAAAATATGGTAGAACCCATAAAAAAACCAAAGAACAGATTCAGGCATTATCAGATATTTTTACTCAATTCCGTTTGGTTCCGCGCCAGTTTGATTTGTTGGTTATTTCCAT
>JBHBXR010000032.1:0-11549 GCA_041795785.1 Mesocricetibacter sp. | reverse complement strand
ATTAGTCACGGTGGCGCCCGCCATCGGTGCGTGCCAAGCGCCGGTAATTACCAGCACCAAACCCGTCATGGAACAGACGATAATGGTGTCTAAAAAGGTACCGGTCATGGAGATTAATCCTTGGCGTACCGGTTCTTTGGTTTGTGCGGCGGCGGCGGCGATGGGCGCACTGCCTAAACCCGATTCGTTGGAGAAAATCCCGCGCGCAACACCGGACTGAATGGCTTTCATCACCGTAAAGCCTAGTGCACCGCCTAATGCGGCATCAGGATTGAAAGCGCTGTGTACGATTAATGCTAAAGCGGCAGGCACTTTATCCGCATTTAACACTAAAATCACGAGCGAAACCGCCACATATAGAATCGCCATGAAAGGCACAATATAAGAGGAAACCGCTGCGATGCGTTTGACACCGCCTAAAATGATTAACGCGACCAACAACGTAATTACTGCTGCAGTAAGTGGAACTGGAACGCTGAAGGTATCTTGCATGGCGTGTGTGATCGCATTGATTTGCGGGAATGTACCGATACCGAAAAACGCCACTAATACGCCGAAAACCGCAAATAATTTCGCCAGCCATTTCAAGCCTAAGCCGCGTTCGATGTAATACATCGGGCCGCCCGCCATAAAGCCTTGTTTATCGCGTACACGATATTTGACGGCGAGCAGACACTCGGCATATTTGGTTGCCATACCGAGCAACGCAACCAGCCACATCCAGAACATTGCACCCGGTCCGCCGGCTTGCACCGCCGTTGCCACTCCGACGATGTTGCCGGTGCCGATGGTCGCCGATAGCGCCGTACAAAGTGCGGCGAAGGCGGATACGTCACCTTTTTGATTATTACCCTGTTCTTTTTTAAACAAATAACTTAATGCAAGGGGTAACTGAAAAAACTGAATAAAACCCAAACGGATAGTCAAATACAGCCCCGTTCCGGATAATAAAATAAGCAGGGGAGGTCCCCAAACAAACGTATTGACAGATGATAGAATACTTTCTAACGACATTTAAAATTCCTCGTAAAATCATATACAAGGAGGCGAAAAGAGGTGTGCGGAAAAATAAAAAGAAAAGCACTCAATAAACATTGAGTGAAAATTATCACCGTTGTCTCTCAGCCCCTGTCCTTTTGCCTGAGCGTTTGAAAAACAGTCAAAAAATTGACCGCTCTTTTGCGCCTTCGGCGTCCATTTTGTGCGTCAATGCACATTGGCTCTCTCCAAGGGTTCGTCCGGTAACAGTCCCTGCAGATTGTCTCTGCGCCTGAAAGATTTTACCTCGTCGGCGTAAGGTCAATTCCTTACTCTCCAGCTACCTTCATCCGAACTTGTCTTTTATTACTAAAAGTGCGGTGGATTTTAGCAATAAAATATTAAAAACTCAATTACACGGACTGGCTTTTGTTTTCTCGCTGCCATTTTTTGACAATATAGCTGCAGGTCGGGATCAGTTTCAATTTTTTATCTCGCACGAAATTTACCAATTCGCGATAAAGCTGATCGGCAACGCCTTGTCCGCGCAAGGTTTCGGAAACATAAGTGTGATTGGCGTTAATGGTTTGTTCGTCGACAAAAAAGTAGGTCAATTCGGCGACTTTGTCACCGTTTTGATCTAACAGAAAAAATTCACCGTTGCTCTCGGTTTGTTTATGTTGAATATTCATTTTATCTTCTCCGCTTATTGTTTTACCCATTCATCGCTAAATTCGGGATCCGCTGCGAAATCGGCGGTTTCGCAAGGGATTGATTTTTCTTCCGCTGCCCATTCGCCCAAATCGATCAGTTGGCAACGTTTACTGCAAAACGGACGATAAGGGCTTTCCGATGACCACACCACTGTTTTTTTACAATGCGGGCATGCTACTTTGACGATTTCATCGCTCATGTTGTTTATCCTCGGCTAAACGTAAATACAGACGGTGTAATTCTAACACTTTCGGCTGCAAATAAGCGGATATTTCTGCGCTGTCTGCATCGTTATTAATCACATCATCCGCCGCTTTTAAACGTTCTGCGCGGCTGACTTGCGCATTGATAATCTGCTGAATCAGCTCGCGCTTACTGCCGTCCCGTCGGCTGGCGCGCAACAGTTGGGTTTCGGGTTTTACATCCACCACTAAAATGCGGTCGCATAATTCGGTCAGCCGGTTTTCAATTAACAACGGCACAACAAACAGCGTATAAGGTGCGGTTTGTTGTTGTAACTGACGGAGCATTTCCTCCCGAATCGCAGGATGTAACAGATTGTTCAGCCAGTTTTTTTCCTGTTCGTCCCCAAATATCCGTTCGCGTAGAGCAGTGCGGTTTAGTTCACCGTTTTCGGTTAAGATTTGTGCGCCGAAACGGGTCGTAATTTGTTGTAATAACGGGGAACCTTTTTCAACTACTTGTCTGGCGACAATATCCGCATCAACAACGGGTACGCCCAACTTGGCGAAAAGGTCGGTGACGGTGCTCTTACCGCTGCCGATACCGCCGGTCAGTCCTACGATATAAGTCATTTACTGTTCTCAACTGCTGCTTTCAACCTGATTAACTGCGGATTATGCTAACATTGTTAAGGCAGAATGTAAAAAGCCCGCCGAGACACAGAAAGGGGGCGAAAGGAATGAAACGGTTTGCTTGTTGACGTAATTTTAACCGGATTGCATAAATTAAGGCGCTTATGCAGGCAATGAAAATCATCAACGGCAAATGCTGCCAAGGAATAAAACCCGCCACTCCCGCAATCAGCCAATAATCGCCGCGTCCGAAGGCTTCTTGTCGGTAATAATATTTAGCTCCTTGATAAATCAAGAAAAAGGATACAAATCCGCAAGCTATGCCGAGCAGACTTTGTTCCACATTTAACGGAATGATTTGTCCGTATGCGCAGATCAACGCGAGTACCATAAGCTGTTGGCAAAGGGCGACGGGAATTAGCCGGTAATGCCAATCCAGTAATGAAATAATCCATAATAAAGTGATATATAGCGCAAACGATAATGCCACCCGAGCTTCCGGAATCAAGTAAAAACAAACCGTAAAGAAAGTAGCAAAAATGAAAAAATACCTTGAAAAGTGACCGCACTTTAACGGCTTGAGCAGCGCATTTTGCGCGACAACGTGCGGTGGGTTTTGCGGGTAAATTTCGCAGTAAAGCTGATGAACTTCGCGTAGTATGCGTTCGGCAAAACGGCTGCAATAATTATGAACCCATAATCCGACCAATCCGCCGAGCATAAAAACGGCAAACGGCATAAACGGCGTGTTCATTGAATCATGGCTCCCATATTGAAAATCGGCAGATACATTCCGAGCATAATTAAGCCGATAATGGTGCCGATAATCAACATCAGCATCGGTTCCAACATCTGTGACAGCAAGTCAATTTTATGATCCAACTGCTGTTGATAGTTGTCGGCAATATGTTGCAACATCATGGCTAATTGCCCCGATTTTTCCCCTACTTGCAGCATTTGTTGCGCCTGTAAGGGAAACAGTCCGCTTCCGACGCTGTCAGATAGGGCATAGCCTTGTCGGATCCAATGTAACATGGATTGTACTTCATGAAACAACACGAGATCGCCTTGTAAGGTGACCTTGGTTTGCCAGCTTTTGACTTGCGGCAGAAAAGACAGCAACGCCTGATTCAACGGAATACCGGATTGCAACATTAATTGCAAACTGCGGCAAAAGCCCACTAAACGGGAAAGGCGCACGATACCGCCGAATATCGGCGTGGCTGCAATCAAGCGGGATTTCCCTTTATTTAAGCGTAAAGAATGTTTGCTTTGCGTACGAAACAACAGACACAATAAAACCGCCAATAAGAGGAATTGCCATAGATATTGTTGCAACGTATCGGAAATTGTCAATAAAACAGCGGTGAACAGCGGCAGCTCGGCTTGGTTATGCGCATACATTTCGGCAAATTGCGGCACGATAAACAGCAATAATAACAAGGTTAAAATCAGTGAAACGGCAAGAACCAACGCAGGATATAGCAGGATCTTTTGCATTTTGCGTTGTAGCGCCAGATGTTGCTGACGGTGTTTGGCGATTTGCGAGCAAACCTGTGCTAATTTACCGGTCATTTCTCCCACTTTAAGCAGTTGGCACTCTTGCAACGATAAATATAAACCTTGATTTTCTAAGGATTGCGAAAGCGATAAGCCGCTTTCAATATCGGCGGATAGTTTTCTTAACCAGCGATTCAACGCAATATTGGTGCAATTTTGCAGCAAAATTTGTAAGCTGTTTTTGAGCGGCACGGAAGATTGTAGTAATGTGGAAAATTGCATCAATAGATCGCAGATTTCCGCATTATTCGGTTTACCGCTAATCTGCCAATCGCGCTGTAATTTCAGTTGTTGCAAACCGCGCGACAGCAATTCCTGCTGTGCTTGCATTTCAGTTTCTGCAATAATCATTCCTTGTTGTTTCTGTTGCAGGCGATTGTAGCCGTGCCAACGGAATATTTTTAACTTCATTGGATTGCGCCTATGTCATTTTTTCATTTCCCAACACCCGTTCCACTTCCGCCAAGTCGGTGATGTTGCTTTGTATTTTTTCCGCAGCGGCGGCGAACAGCGTAGTAAAATCCGTTTGATAGCGTTGCTCGGCAACGGGCTGCAAGAGCTGATAAACGCCGATACGTCCTTTATATCCCTGATGGCAATCACAACTGTGGTGCGGAGTAAAACCAGTTGAATTTTCACCGCACTTTTGACATTTCTTGCGTACCAAACGCTGGGCAATCACTAATAGTAAACTGCTGTCGATTTCGTGTTGCCGAATACCCAGTTGTAATAAGCGGGAAATGGCGGAGGGTGCGTCATTAGTGTGCAGTGTGGACAACACCAAATGTCCCGTTTGGGCGGCGCGTAACGCCATCGCTGCGCTTTCTTCGTCACGGATTTCACCGAGCATAATAACATCGGGATCTTGACGTAAAAAAGTGCGTAACAAGCGGCTGAAGTCTAAACCGATGGACGGATTGATTTGCGTTTGAATAATGCCCGTCAGTTCGATTTCAATGGGATCTTCCGCGGTCATAATATGTTTTTCCGGTTTATTCAGCCATTGCAATGCGGTGTAAAGCGAAATGCTTTTGCCGCTGCCGGTGGGGCCGGTGACTAAAATCAACCCTTGTGGCTGACTTAACGCATGGCGGAAGATTTCCTGTTGCCGTGTATTCATGCCGAGTTCGGAAAATGCCAGTTGTACGGGTTTATTTTGCTGTAAACGCAACACCGCTTTTTCGCCCCAATGAGTCGGCAAAGTGGAAAGACGGAAATCCAACACATCGGAAAAGGTGGTTTTAAAATGAAAGCGTCCGTCTTGCGGCAGACGGGTTTCGCTGATATCCAGTTTAGCCAATAATTTTAAACGTGAAATCAGGCGGTTGCTAAGAGCGAGAGAAATCGGCGTCTGCGGTTGTAGTACGCCGTCAATACGAAAACGAACTTGCAAACAATCGGCTTGTGGTTCCAAATGAATATCCGAAGCTTGTTGCTGCAAAGCGTGTTCAAAAATATTGTCCAATAACCGAATAACGGGTTCGTCGGATTTTTGTTCTTTGTGCGTATCCGTACTTTGTGTATAAAACAGCGGGTTTTCTTCCACCTTATTTTGTTGCGGAACCAGTTCCTGCAACAGGGCTTTTAGCTCCGTCGTCGCAAGTAAAACGGGTTCGACAATTTTTCCGCTTAAAAAAGAAAAGGTTTCGAAAGCAGATAAATTGGTCAAACTGTCCACGCCGAGCCATAAAGTCCGTTCGTTTTCCCGCAACGGCAATGCCAAATAGCGCAGCAACAGGTGTTGCTGTTGTCGGTTTTGTTGCCATAAGTACGGTTCGATTTCAAACCGTTCTCCGTTAAGCCCTTGAACTGGCTTGGCGGTTTCCGTCGAATAAGGGGATTGAGGGGCGATCATTTCGCGCAAAATCCCGCCGGAAAGAGTTCCGCATTGTTGCCGCATCCCGCTTTCCAAGTGACACCGTCGGTAGCACTACCGGCAGCGGTTAATGTGTAACTGACCCCGTCTAATGCGCCTTTGCCGGTGACGGTGATGACTCCCGCTTTAGCGGCAACGGATTTCACATATTTGCCTTTTTCGCCGCTGTCAGCCTGTACGCCGTTGGAACCGCCGCTACAATTGGCGGTGGAATTCGTGTTGTAAACACACAGTTCCACTTCCGAACGGTAAGGAGCAGAGGCTTGCAACAGCTCGGAAACGGCGGCTTTTTTGGTGTAGTTTTGATATGAGGGGATGGCGATGGTGGCGAGAATGGCAACAATGCCGATCACGATCATCAATTCGATAAGCGTAAATCCTTTTTGAATGGTAAAGTTGACAGAAGTAAAAGTGCGGTGAATTTTTATCATGTTTTTTCCTTAGTTTCAGTTGAATTAAAATTGCTCTATACTGAGCGCGCACTGTGCAACAAAATAAAAACGCGGTCAAAACCGACCGCACTTTTTTGGAACCGAGATCGCAAAAATAAAATTTTATGCAGCAAAAAACACATAACAACATTCGACATATTGATATTGAGGGCGGTTGGTTAAATAACGTCCGACGCATAATTTCTCCACATTTTGATCAGCGTCCCGATCCGCAGGATATTTCCCTGTTGGTCATTCACTACATCAGTCTGCCGCCCGAACAATTCGGCGGAGGCTATATCGACGAGTTCTTTCAAGGGAAATTGGATCCCACAGTTCATCCTTATTTCGCTGAAATTCAACACTTAAACGTATCCGCTCATTGTTTAATCGAGCGGGACGGCAGTATTACCCAATATGTGAATTTTAATCAACGGGCGTGGCACGCCGGTTTGTCTTGTTTTGAGGGGCGGGAAAAATGCAATGATTTTGCTATCGGCATCGAACTGGAAGGCAGCAACGAGCAACCTTTTACGGAAGCGCAATATCAGAGTTTAGCGGTGCTGACAAGGCAGATTATGCGAAATTATCCGTTAATCACCAAGGAACGGATTGTCGGGCATAGCGATATTTCACCGGGCAGAAAAATCGATCCGGGGCAATATTTCGATTGGCAATATTATCGGAAATTACTGGCAAAGGAGTGAGAGGAAGGCAATCCTCTCAATTTGTTCAGGCGGTTGCCGGTGAAAAGTGCGGTCAAAAAAAGCGGTATTTTTTAAGGCTATTTCAACCATTCGACGACTAATTTATCGGTGATTTCTTCATGCGACCACATACTGCCGAGTTCGGGCAGCGGGTATTTGCTGTGGTTGTAACCGACTAAGCGGGTGAAATCAAATACACCATGCGGGTAGTCATTAATCAGCAAATAAGCGCTGTTGCCGTCTTCGCTCCAGCAAATTTGCAGCTTGCGCGTTTCGTGGCGGGCTTCGATGGCATCTACGTTATAAATATGCAGGCTGTCGACCACCGGTTGTTCGGTTTGGGTTAAATCCATGGCATAAAAATAGCCGGTTTCACCGTCATCTTCAAACATCACGACAAAATGCTCATGCACCGTAGAATGTGCGCCTTGGCGCTTGCTTTGTCCGATAAGATGTTGATCTTCAAGAACGAGATGTAACATTAGCTTTCCTTAATTCAAGTTGAAATGATAAAAATCCGATAAAAACACACCGCACTTTTCATCTTTCAACAAAAAGTGCGGTGTAAATTTTACGCGTTTTTAGTCAAAGGGATTAGGCTTGACCTTTCACTTCTTTACGACCGTTGAACGGAGCCGGAGTGCCTTTCGCCGCCAATGCTTCTTCAATACGGATTAATTGGTTGTATTTCGCAACGCGGTCTGAACGGCTCATTGAACCGGTTTTGATTTGACCTGCTGCCGTACCAACCGCTAAATCAGCGATAGTCGCATCTTCGGTTTCACCTGAACGGTGAGAGATAACCGCCGTGTAACCCGCATCTTTAGCCATTTTGATTGCCGCTAAGGTTTCGGTTAATGAACCGATTTGGTTGAATTTGATTAAGATAGAGTTTGCGATGCCTTTCTCAATACCTTCTTTTAAGATTTTGGTATTGGTTACGAATAAGTCGTCACCCACTAATTGAACGTTGCCGCCCAATACTTTGGTTTGATAAGCAAAACCTTCCCAGTCGGATTCATCCTGACCGTCTTCGATAGATACGATAGGGTATTCTTTACACAAACCTTCCAAGTAATGTGTGAACTCTTGAGAGGTGAACGATTTGCCTTCACCTTTCATTTCATACATACCGTTGTCTTTGTTGTAGAACTCGGAAGACGCGCAGTCCATGGCTAAAGTAACGTCTTTACCTAATACATAGCCCGCTTTTTCAACCGCTTCTTTGATACAAGCCAAGGCATCGGCGTTAGAAGCCAAGTTTGGTGCGAAACCGCCTTCGTCACCCACCGCGGTATTCAAACCTTTGCCTTTTAATACTTTCGCAAGGTTGTGGAATACTTCGGCACCGATGCGGAGCGCTTCTTTTAATGTGCTTGCGCCCACCGGTTGAATCATAAATTCTTGAATATCAACGTTGTTGTCTGCGTGCTCACCACCGTTGATGATGTTCATCATCGGTAACGGCATAGAGTAAACACCCGGAGTGCCGTTTAAATCGGCAATGTGTTCGTAAAGCGCTTTGCCTTTTGCCGCCGCCGCCGCTTTAGCGTTCGCTAAAGATACCGCTAAGATCGCGTTGGCACCGAATTTGGATTTGTTGTCCGTACCGTCTAAATCGATCATAATTTGGTCGACTTCAGCTTGATTTAACGCATCTTTGCCTAAAATAGCCTGTGCGATAGGACCGTTTACCGCCGCAACCGCTTTTAACACGCCTTTACCTAAGAAACGCGCTTTGTCGCCGTCGCGTAATTCCAACGCTTCGCGTGAACCTGTGGATGCACCTGACGGAGCAGCCGCCAAACCGACGAAACCGCCTTCCAAGTGAACTTCAGCTTCAACAGTCGGGTTGCCGCGAGAGTCAATGATTTCACGACCGATTACTTTAACGATTTTTGCCATTTGTGTTTTCCTCTTTTAAGTTAATCCAAAAATTGAACGGACAACATAGTAAAGCTATTTCATCCGTTTGTCTTGTAAAAAATCACACTTCTTTGATCCAAGCAGTACTTTTTGTGCTATTTTTTCTGATTTTCCTTCGCCGCTTTAATAAAACCGGCAAATAACGGGTGTCCGTCACGCGGTGTTGAAGTAAATTCCGGGTGGAACTGGCAAGCGATAAACCAAGGATGATTCGGCACTTCGATGATTTCCACCAGTTTTTTATCCGCCGATAACCCCGTGATTTTCAAACCGGCTTTTTCGATTTGCGGTAACAATACGTTATTGACTTCATAACGGTGGCGGTGACGTTCTTCAATGGTTGCCGAACCGTATAAATGATGCGCTAAACTGCCTTCCGCCAAGTGGCATTGTTGCGCTCCCAAGCGCATTGTGCCGCCCAAATCCGATTTATCGGAACGGGTTTCGACGCTGCCGTCGGCATCCTGCCATTCGGTAATCAAACCGATGACGGGTTGCGGACAGTCTTTGTCGAATTCAGAGGAATTTGCCTGCGTTAAACCCGCCACATTGCGCGCGTATTCGATTAAAGCCGTTTGCATTCCTAAGCAAATGCCTAAATAAGGAACCTTGTTTTCGCGGGCGTACTGCGCGGTTAAAATCTTACCTTCCACGCCGCGATAGCCGAAGCCGCCCGGCACGAGAATACCGTCCAATCCTTTTAATACTTCAACGCCTTTGGTTTCGACATCCTGTGAATCAATATATTTGATGTTGACACTCAGGCGGTTTTTCAAGCCGCCGTGTTTTAAGGCTTCGTTTACGGATTTATAAGCATCCGGCAATTCCGTATATTTGCCCACCATCCCGATGGTCACTTCGCCGGTCGGGTTGGCTTCCTGATAAAGCACTTGTTCCCATTCGGAAAGATTGGCTTCCGGACAATCCAAACGGAAACGTTGGCAAATAAAATCATCCAGTCCTTGTGATTTTAACAGCGCCGGAATCTGATAAATGGAACTCACGTCTTTTAAGGAAATGACCGCGCGCTCCGGCACATTACAGAACAGTGCGATTTTCGCCCGTTCGTTCGGCGGAATCATACGGTCGGAACGGCATACCAACACGTCAGGTTGGATACCGATAGATAACAGTTCTTTTACCGAGTGCTGGGTCGGTTTGGTTTTTACTTCGCCTGCGGTCGGAATATAAGGCACGAGGGTTAGGTGCATAAATAAGGTGCGTTCACGTCCTACTTGCACGGCTAGCTGGCGTAGCGCCTCCAAGAACGGTAAGGATTCGATATCGCCTACCGTACCGCCCACTTCAATGATCGCCACATCATGCCCCGCTGCACCGTCAATCACACGGGCTTTAATTTCATTGGTAATATGCGGGATAACCTGAATGGTGGCGCCTAAATAATCGCCGCGACGTTCTTTGCGTAAGACTTCGGAATAGATTTTACCCGTGGTGAAATTGTTACGTTTGGTCATTTTGGTTCGGATAAAACGCTCGTAGTGACCTAAATCCAAATCCGTTTCCGCGCCGTCTTGAGTTACGAATACTTCGCCGTGTTGGGTCGGACTCATTGTACCCGGATCAACGTTGATATAAGGATCGAGTTTCATCATCGTAACGTTCAAACCGCGCGCTTCTAAAATCGCAGCCAAGGACGCGGCGGCAATGCCTTTACCTAATGAAGAAACCACACCGCCCGTGACAAAAATATAATTGGTAGCCATAAGAAACCTAATTGTTGAAATGAATAAAATTGTGATAAAGAATGTATCAAGACGGGAGAGTAGTTTACAGGATTTGAGTGGCTAACTCAATCGTTGCGTTGGATTTTATGCCGCAGAAACTGCCTGCGGCATAAACGATTATTCATTCAGAGAGTACGGAAGCGGTTGTAATGTAAGAGCAGTCGGAGCTTCTTTTAGCCTAAATTTAGCTTCTTCCTCCAACTGGTTTGCCATCACCACCTGCAACCACAAAACGCCGTTAAAATTGACCGCACTTAGAATGGTGCCGGTTTTACGCCAACCGCCTTCAAGCTGCATTTCGATTTCGCCGCCGATTTCAGCGGCGGCGTCGGTTTGCCCTTGTAACGCGTACATAGCGCGCTTGTTGGCGCCGCGGTATTTGGCGCGGGCGACGGTTTCCTGCCCGATATAGCAACCTTTTTGGAAGGACACCGCTTGTTCCAGACATTGCAGATTTAGCGCCTGCGGAATAAATTCAAGGCGGGTTTTGTCAGTGAGGATAGGATAACCTTGTTGAATCTCGGCGAGATCCCAAAGGGTGAAATCAGCGTTAAATTCCACCGCACTTTTCGGATTAATCAATATCGTGCAACCCTTCGATTCGATTTTAATCTCCGCGTCAATATCGCTATCGCCGATGATCCCGACGAGGGGATAATCCAACGGGGTAAAACCGATTTTGGAAAAGACGGCATATTTTTTCAGTTGATCCAACGCGGCGGGAAGTAACGCGGTGCGGAATAAAAGATAAAATCGTTGTTCGCCGATCCGCACGAGGCGAAAGACTGCGCTGACTT